>CBDTUG010000294.1:0-3673 GCA_965363555.1 uncultured Thermoanaerobaculia bacterium | reverse complement strand
GAAAACCGGTGAGAAGTGCGGGCTAACGGCACACCAAACCCCAGATGATAAAGGCCGGGAATGACGCCAGGCTGGCGATCATGACGCACGCGCCTGCCAGGTCGAGGTCGCCCCCCATTTCTTGGGCGACTGCTGTGGATGCGATCGCGGTCGGGGTGGCCAGCAGAAAGATGCCTACCAAACGCGGCATGCCGTCGACCTGCAATATATGCATCAATAACAGACCGATGGCCGGAGCCAGGGCCAGTTTGAAAACCGTCGAGACCGCGACCGCTTCTGTGCTTTTTCGCAACGTGCGTGAACCCATCTGGGCGCCAAGGGCCAGCAGGGCGCCCGGCATCGCGATGTTGCCAAGGAGGTGCAGGAAATTGTCCAGCCAGGCCCACGGCGCCCAACCAATCCAATTCCAGACCAGGCCTCCGGCAACACCCAAGACCACAGGATTCAGTACGGCAGCCTTGAAGGCGCCCAACCCGGTGTGCTCACCGGCCCGAAGCAATGCCGCCACAGCCAGGAGGTTTTGGAAGGGGATCAGGACCGCTGCAGTGACGGCTGCCAGAGTCAGCGCGGCTTCTCCCCCGGCCGCAAAGATCACGGGGAAACCGACAAAGACAAGATTGCCGCGGACCGCAGCCTGCACGATCACGCCCAGGCGGGCGGGTTTTTCCCGCCGGGCCAGGGCATAAAAAAATGCGGCAAGACCGGTGGTGGCTGTTGCCGCAATGACCGCGCCGATCATCGTTCCGGCATCGGTGACCACCAGTTCGGCCCGGCCCAGGAGTCTGAGCAGCAGGGCCGGGATGGCGAACCAGAAGATGACACGGTTGAGGTCACGGACAAAGACCTCACCGGCCCATCCAAGGCGCTTGGCAAGCGCCCCGAGGGCAATCAATAAGAAGACCGGGACGATGCCGGAGAGGACTGCCATCAGACCGAGAAATACCGCGCGTCGGGGTGATGAAAGACGATGGCGGAGACTGAGGCTTCCGGATCCATCATGTCGCCCTCGGTCAGTTCAACCCCGATATCCTCCGGTCTCAGGGCGGTGAAGAGCTGGCGCTGACCGGCGAGGTCGGGGCAGGCCGGGTAGCCGAAGCTGTAACGCTTGCCGCGGTAGCGTCCCGAAAAACAATCTCCGGCGCTGGTTTCTTCGCCGTCGGGGAAGCCCCACGTCATCCGGAGGAATTTATGGAGCCACTCGGCGGCGGCTTCCGCGGTTTCAATAGCCAGGGATGCGAGAACGTGGCTTTTGAGAAATTCACCGGTGTCCTTCAGCTGGGCGACCCTGGCACGGATGCCTTCACCTGCCGTCGTGACAAAAAGGGCCACATGGTCGTTGTCGAGCACGTAGTCAGTGATGCAAAAGCCGGAGTCCCCGGTTTGGCGCGGCATGGTCCATCGAGCCGCGATCTCTCCGTTGTCCGGGTCGAGAAGCACCAGGTCATCAACTTCGGTCCGTGCCGGGAAGAACCGCCATACGGCTCTGGAGCTCATGCCGCCGTTCCGGGCCTCCTCCTTGACCTCGCCGACAACGGATCGGAGCATCGCCAGTTTTGGGTCTCCCTGTTGTTCCAGTTGGCGAATCGAGCCCTTCAGTCCGAGGTGCTTGCTATAGAGCATCTGCGGGTTGAGCAGAGACCACACCTGATCAAGATCGAGGTTTGTGATGTGCCGCTCGAGATCCGGTGGTGGGGGTGCCACAATGTTTCGGTTAATCGGGGCCTTGGTTTTCGGGTTCGTTTTGGGCAGCGTCTCTTTTTTGGAGGCAGTCTCGGGGGCTTGATCCCTCACGACGCTTTCGTTGATTTCGGCCTCAAAGTGCACGCGCTTTTCGGCGTTGGTGAGGCGATCAACAAGGTCGAGAGCTTGCATGGCGTCGCGCCCGTAGGTGCACATACCGCCATAGGCGTCGGCGATCCTCCTGTGGGTAAAACGACGGGTCAGGGCCGCGCCACCCACCAGCAGCGGCGTCGAAACCCCGGCGGCCTTAAGGTCTTCGGCGGTCAGAATCATCTGGTGGGCGCTCTTGACCAGCAACCCTGACAGACCGATAACGTCCGGTTGGTATTCGAGGGCTGCCTGGACCAGCCGTTCGTTCGGTACACGGATGCCTAGGTCGAGGATTTCGAAACCGTTGTTCCCGAGCACGATGGAGACCAGATTCTTGCCGATGTCGTGAACATCTCCCTTGACGGTGGCCAGCAGGACTCGTCCGCGGGAGGAGATGTCAGCCTGGTCCATATTGGGTTCGAGAAAGGACACCGCAGCCTTCATGACCTCTGCGCTTTGAAGGACCTCGGCAACGATCAACTGATTATCATTAAAGAGTCTTCCGACTTCGGCCATTCCTGCCATCAGAGGGCCGTTGATGACGTCCAGGGCCTGAGGCCAACGGGCATCGGTCAGTGCCTCTTTCAGGTCCTCCTCGACAAAGGACTTGTTGCCTTCCACGATTGCTCGTGACAGGCGCTCGGCAACGTCGAGCCCTATTCGGTCTTCGGCTTTTGTCTCTTGAGGTTTGCGCCCACGAAAAAATTCTGTGAAAGCCGCGACGGCGATTTCGCCGACCGACGCCTCACCGGGTTTGAGGTCCAGGAGGGCTTCGGCCAGGAGGCGTTCCTCTGGGGGAATTTCGGCAAACCGGGCCAGTTTTTGGGTGTTGACGATTGCTGCGTCCAGGCCGGCCTTGGTGGCGCGGTAGAGAAATACGGCGTTCAGAACTTCGCGACCCGCGGGAGGCAGTCCGAAGCTGACATTCGAGACACCCAACAGGGTGCGTGTGCCGGGAAACTCAGTCTTGAGCAGGCCCAGGCCCGCAAGGGTCAAACCGGCTGCCCCGAGATACTGTTGATCACCGGTCGCACAGGGGAAAACCAGGGTATCCCACCAGATATCCTCCGGCCGAAGACCATGGTCATCGACCAGAATCCGAAAGCTGCGGCGTGCGATTTCAAGTTTGCGTTCGAGGGTGACGGCCATGCCCTTCTCGTCGATCGTGCCGACGATGACCGCGGCGCCGTAACGGCGGGCGAGGCCAGCGACTTGGCCGAAGCGCTGGGGGCCGTCTTCGAGGTTCGTCGAATTGAGGACGGCCTTGCCCTGGCTATTCTTCAGGGCAGCTTCCATGACCTCCGGGTCCGTCGAATCAACCATCAGGGGAACTCTAATTCGTCGATTGAGCCGCTGCAGGAAGGCGGTCATGCGTTCCTTCTCGTCGATCTCTGGGTCCTGCAGACAGACGTCGACGACCTGGGCGCCCTTGAGGACCTGGGCCCGGCCGACTTCGGCAGCGCCATCGAGGTCATCCCCGGCGATCAGGCGTTTGAATATTCGGCTGCCGAGAATATTGGTGCGTTCGCCGACCAAGAGAGGTCGGTTCTGATCGGTCAACTCAACGGCCTGAAGGCCGGATATCATGCAGCGACTGTGATCCGGAACCCGCCGAGGTGGGCGGCTTTTCACCAGGTCAGCCAGAGCGGCCACATGGTTCGGTGTTGTCCCGCAGCAGCCACCGACGAGGTTGAGCCAGCCCTGGTCCAGGTATTCTCCGAGGATCCTGGTGAAGTCCTCGGGCCCCTGGAGGTAGAGCCCGTCTTCGTCCGGAAGGCCGGCGTTGGGAATGCAGGCAACGCGGGTACGTGTGAGGTCCGAGAGGGTGCGTAGGTCTTCGCGC
>CBDTUG010000293.1:0-3684 GCA_965363555.1 uncultured Thermoanaerobaculia bacterium | reverse complement strand
TAGCGGTCGTAGGGGAAGACCTTGCGGATGTCCCATTCGACGCCGGAACCCCTGAGCGGAGGTCCGGTCATGCCCATGTTGATTGCTTCTTCCGGTGAGATGACACCGACGCCGACCGTACGCTTCTTCCAGATTCGGTTGGTGGTCAGCAGGGTTTCGTACTCATCGATATGTGACGGGAAAGCGTCGACAAATTCGGCGCATCGATCCAGCCAACCCTCGGGCAGTTCGAAAGGAAGACCGCCGATCTTCATGGTGTTGAGGGTCAAACGAGCGCCGCAGTACTCTTCGAAGAGGTCGAGGATCGCATCACGCTCGCGGAAGGTATAGAAAAAGGGCGTGATCGCACCGATGTCAACGGCATGTGTCGCGAGCCAGACCAGATGACTGGCAAGCCGTTGCAGTTCGGCCAGGATCATGCGGATGTAGGCGGCCCGCGGTGGAATGGAAATGCCCAGCAGCTTTTCCATCGTGATGCAGAAACCTTGGTTGTTGTGTGCCGCGTTGACGTAGTCCAATCGGTCGGTGTGGGGAATGCACGCGGGGAAGGTCATCGTCTCGAACAGCTTTTCGGTCCCGCGGTGAAGGTAGCCGATAATCGGCTTGGCCTCGACGATACGCTCACCGTCGAGTTTCATCTGCAAGCGCAAGACACCGTGGGTCGCCGGGTGCTGTGGTCCGAAGCTGATTTCCATTTCTTCGACATCAAAAAGGGGACGCTCTGGTCCGTTCATCATGCCCCCTCTCCTTCTTCCGGGACAATCGGACCGCCCCCAGGCGGATAGACGTCCGGGTAGATTGCAGCGCCGGTATCGATGCCCTCAACCGGAAAATCCTTGCGCAGCGGGTGGCCGTTGAAACCCTCCCAGGTCAGGATGCGTTCGAGGCCGGGGTGATTCTCGAAGATCACTCCAAAGAGATCGTAGATTTCGCGTTCCATCCAGTTGGCGGCGCCCCAGACCGATTCCACCGACGGGGTCGTCTGCTCTTCGCCAACGATTGTCCGCAGGCGCAGACGTTTGGAATCCTCATGGCGATGGAGCCAGTAGATGATGTCGAAACGGCCCTCTTCGCGTTCCGGCCAGTCCACTGCCGTCTGGTCAACCAGGAAGTCGTAACGGCGCTCCTCCTTGAGGAACCGGCAGACTTCCAGGATTTTCTCAGATTCAACCGTCGCCGTGACGGTGCCGGCGAATAGGTCGGCACTGATGACCAGGCCCTCCAGGGCCGCCACATCATCGTCATCCATGGCGTCCGAATGAGCCGGAGGCACGGGCTTTTCTTCCCAAGGATCTTTCGGTGTTGCGTCTTCGGCAGCCTTCTTCGCAGCGGCGGCCTTGGCCTTGGCAGCAGCGATCTTTGCTGCTTTCTCGGCCTCGACGTCGACGACCGGCTCGTCGGTGTTCGGGGTGGGCTTGTCGTCGCTCATGGGCGTCCCCTCATGAAGCCCGCTGGCGGGCGATGGTCTGTCGGTCAATTTTGCGCTGCAACTGCATCAGGCCATAGAGCAACGCCTCCGGCCGCGGCGGACATCCAGGTATGTAGACATCAACCGGAATAATGCGGTCGACGCCCTGAGTAACGGCATAGGTCTTGTACGGACCACCACACATCGCGCAGGAGCCCATCGCCAAAACATACTTCGGTTCGGCCATCTGCCGGTAGAGACGCTTGACGATCGGCGCCATTTTCTCAGTGACCGTGCCAGCGACAATCATCATGTCCGCCTGTCTCGGGGATCCCCGGAAGACCTCGGCGCCGAATCGGGCCATGTCGTACCGCGGGTCCAGCGTTGCCATCATCTCGATAGCACAGCAGGCGAGACCGAACTGCATCGGCCACAGTGAAGAACGCCGTGCCCAGTTGAACACCGCGTCATATGTTGTCGTCAGGATGTTCTTTTCAAAACGATCTTCGATCAGGCCCATTCGAGCGCTCCCCTCCGCCAGGCATAGACATATCCGACCAACAGAATGGCCAGGAAGACCATCATTTCAATGAAACCGAAAAGGGCCAACCGCTCAAAAGACACAGCCCACGGGAAGAGGAAGATCGTCTCCACGTCGAAGATGACGAAGAGGACCGCGATCAGGTAGTAGCGGATGGAAAACCGGGTGTCAAAGGCCACGGTCGACGTTTTGACGCCGCACTCATAGGGTTCGGCCTTGACTTGATCTGGCGCCCCAGCCCGCACGACCTTTGCCATCAAGAGTGCGATGATCGGAAACGAGATCGCAACCAGTGTGTAAACCAATATGGGGACGTAATGCTCCATGGAGCGCCTCCTCCTCCTCCTCCTGGGAAGGTGCAGGGCACTGAATCAGCGGAACCCTACGCCCTCCACGACCGGCACATTCTATATTGGCGGCCCCGCTTGTCAATCTGTTCGCAAGCTGAAATTGATTCTCGAATCGGCACGAGACGCGGTAAGATGAGACCGGTGTCCGCCGTTGCAGAGCATCTGGCGGGATTGGTTGGAGCTGGGGAGGGTCTCATGAGCGAAATTCGAATAGTGTCATTTTCACAGAAAGAAGAGCCGGTTAACGACTTCTTCACCGTGCCCCAATATATCGAGGGCCTGACTGACGGTCAGGCCAAAGCCGAGCAGGCGGGGACCCGAGCACTGCTGGCGCCCACCAATACCTACTACAGGGACGGCAGCAGCCTGGCCTTTGTCGCCTATCGAGGCGAAACGCCGGTTGGGCGTCTGTGCGCCTTTCACAACACGACATTGGTCGACACCCACGGCCCCATCGGTTTGGTTGGACTCTTCGCCTGTGAGGACGATAGGACCGCAGCCCGCGCCCTGGTCGATGCCGCGGCCGGGTGGTGTTCCGGCAGAGGACTCAAGACCCTCCGGGGCCCGATGGCCGGAGATATCTGGCACCGGTGGCGCTTCATGACCGCCGGCTTCGACACCCCGGCCTTCCCCGGTGAGCCCCGGCAGCCCAAATACTATCCGGACCTCTTCATCGCCTGCGGGTTCAATCGTGTCCGGACCTTTTCGACCAAGCGCCTGACCAATATCGAAAGCCAGCAAGGCCGCGTGAAGACCGCCCGTGACCTGGTTCGAAAACGCGGCTACACCTTCCGCAACTTCGACACCTCGAACTGGCAGGAGGATATCGAGAGCCTCCACGAACTGTGCCAGCATTCCTTTGCTTCCAACTGGGGCGTGACGCCGATTGCTTTCGAAGAATTTGCCGATATATACAACCGCTGGCTGACACGCATCAATCCCGGCCACATTCTGCTTGCCGTGGATCCGGAGAAGAAGGTCGTCGGTCTGGGACTCGCAGTTGCCTCTCCGTCAGATACGCTCAACATTCGGACCCTCGCGGTCCTGCCGGGACACTACGGTTACGGTCTGGGACGGGCTATCACCGCCGAACTTTATCAACGAGCCCTCGATGCCGGGCAAACAACCGTACAGCACTGCCTGATGGGCCCGGACGCGCCACCCCAACGCTGGGATGGCGGCCAGGCCCAGGTCACCCGGGAATATGCGATGTTCGAACGAGGAATTGAATAGAAGCTATCAGCTGGCCATGCTTGAGGGCGCTCGCTCCTGGATCAACCTCTGGCTGGCCACCGGGGAGAGGGATGTGGGGTTTCTGTTTGGCTAAGCGTTCGGTCCCGTTCCAAAGAGGAAGGTGGCGTCGCCGGTATCGTTGCGGACCACCG
>CBDTUG010000292.1:0-3691 GCA_965363555.1 uncultured Thermoanaerobaculia bacterium | reverse complement strand
GTATCAGCGGCTCGGCCTATTTGACGCCGCCGAACCGCACCTGGTGCGCGCCCTCGATATTTACGAGCCTCTGCACGGCGATGACGATCCGGCCCTGGCGGTTGCGCTGGCAGAGCTGGGCAGTCTTTACGACCTCCAGGGCCGCTACGACGAAGCCGAACCCCTGTTGGTGAGGGCGCTTGATATCTGGATCCATACCTTGGGAGAAGAGCATCGGGACACCCTCTGGGCGACGAACGCTTTGGCGAAGATGTACAGCAGAAAAGGGGATTCGGACAAGGCTGAACCACTCTTCCTGCGGGGCCTCGAGATCGCCAGGCGGGTCCTCGGTGACAACCATCCCAATACCATCTCGACCATGGCCAGCCTGGCCAACTTCTACCAGGAGCACGGACGATTCGCCGAGGCCGAGCCCCTGCACCTCGAGGCGCTGGAGCTTCGCATTAGGATCTATGGCGAGGACTCGGGCGATACCATGCGGGCGATGAACAACCTGGCCAACGTCTACGCGAGCCAGAGCCGCTTCGACGAGGCGATTCCGCTGTACACAAGATCTCTCGCGCACAAGCAGCGCATCCTTGGCGAAGACCACCCGAATACGCTGAACACCCAGAACAATCTCGCCGAGGTCCAGGAGATATACGGCAACTACGCTCAGGCCGAGATCATGCACCAAAACGTGGTGGACGCTCGGGCCCGCGTGCTCGGCCCGGAGCACCCCGTCACCCTGCGATCCCAGGCCCGGCTCGCCTTCGTTCGTGGACGTTTGGGACACGGGTCCCAGGCCGAAAGCCTGGCCAGACAGGTGATCGAAACCCTGAAAAGAACCAAAGGGATAAGCCACCCCTACACTATCGAGGCCGAAGACATCCTGGGTACGATCCTGCTCACACAGGGCCGTGCGGCCGAGGCCGAGGGCTTGTTCCGCCGCCTCCGCGATATCCTCGCCCGGGAGCATCCCGGCGACGAGTTCACCATCACCCTCGTCTCAGGCCATCTCGGAATGGCACTGGCTCTGCAAGGCAAACGCACAGAGGCCGAGACCGTGCTGCTCGAGACGATTCCCGAGCTTCCAACCAAAGACGCCGAGACCGTGCTCATCATCAATACCCTGGCCGATCTCTACGAAGACTGGCACGCTGCCGAGCCAGGCAATGGCTACGACAGCCTTGCCGAGGATTGGCGGAAGAAAGCGGAAGAGGCCAAGGTGGGAGGAGCGTAAGCCCGGAGATCTACAGATCTACAGGGGACAGTGATCTTTTTCGCGACCCGCGGAGTCCCTGCTCACCCAAGGCCCTCGAAGACCTCGACGAGTTCCCGGATACGCGCGGGCTCGGGAGCATTGGCCCAGTGACCCTCCCTCTTGAACCAGGACCCGACGATGAAGACGTCGGCACGATCGATGTAATCCGCGAGGTTTGCGGGCGTCACTCCCGAACCGACAACCCGAATAACGGGCAATCCGTCCAGGGCGCTGAGATCCTCCGCGTTGGGGGCCTGCCCGGTGAAACCGGCGGTAATGATCAGGCCGTCGGCACGCATGAAAGCGGCGGTCTTGGCGGTTTCGACAAGATCGATGTCCGCAGTGATGGCGTGGGAGGCGTGCTTCTTCTTGATATCGGCGAAAATGAGCACCCCTTCGGCGCCGATGGCCCTGCGATAGCGCAGCAGGTCTGCGGCGCAGCTGTTCAGGAAGCCCTCGTCGCCAATATGGGCGAAGACAAAGCCCTCGGCCCGAATAAAATCGAGCCCGGCCGCGTGGGCGACACCCATGGCTTCCCGATTGTTCGCCGAGAGGATCTGGATGCCGCAGTTGAGCCCCATCCCTTTGATCTCGCGACCGATGACGGCCATCAGTCCCGTGACCTCGGTCCCGACGTTTTCGGCGTAGGGCACGTCGTGCATGTTTTCGATCATGACCGTACGAAGGCCGGCGTCCCTGTAGAGACGTGCCTCGCTCAGCGCATGCTCAATGATCTCCGCAGGGGAGCGTTCGTTTGCGGGGGTTCCAGGCAGGGCCGCCACATGGATCATGCCCACAAGGTCCTTGCTTGCTCGCAGAAAGTCTGAATAGGACATCATAGCTCCAGTCGCTCCCATCATAGCCCCAATACTGTTTCGTTTAGGGTGTCTGAGGCAGGCGGGACGCCTGCCACGACAATGGGCGAGGTGTTGTTGTGGGTGCGGCCGTCCCGGCTGCACCGTTGACTGAACAGTATTGATCTTAACCCGGTCCCATCCGGAGAGTTCGAAGGGGGACAGCGAAGTTCCCGGCGCGGATACCATCAGTGCGGGGTCTGGCGTTCGTCAGGTCTTTTTGGTTTCGGGCCGGCTGCCTGATGATGAAGGCCGGACCAGGCACCCCCGCTCCATATCTATGTATTCCATCTTTTTCGACATATTCCTGCGATAGGTCGATGCTGTCGAGGTGTCGAGGCTTCATGTCGATTACGTTTGAGGGTGAGCCGGTTTCGGTGGATCCAGGGGATGAGGTTCGGGGGAGTGCGGATGAGGATGTTGTCCGATAGCATGGCCTCGATCGTGGTACCATCAAAACGAGGTAATGAAAGCCGTTCATTACCCTATTTATGGTGCTTATTACCTTGTTTCGGAGAGGGCATGCCATACACTCTCGAGCCTGCATATATGGAGAATCTCAATTTTTCCGCAACCGATGCCTCTGCGCTGCAACGCTTGGGCGAGTACAAGGGTCGTCAGGGTCTGTTTACACGACAAACTCCAGAGATCTTGCAGTCGTTGCAACAGGTTGCAATCATCGAATCGAGTGAGTCGTCGAATCGACTGGAGGGCATCACTGCCCCGAGGTCTCGACTCGAAGCCATCATCAGAAAAGCATCAACGCCGACCAACCGTTCGGAGCAGGAAATTGCGGGTTACCGTGACGCATTGGCCCTGGTTCACGAGTCCGCCGAACATATGGTGTTCAGCGTCAACGTTATTCTTCAGCTTCATTCGGTGATCTATCGTTATCTGCCTTCGCATGGTGGGCGATGGAAGATGACCGACAACGAGATTGTGGAACGAAACTCCGATGGCGCAATTGCCCGGGTCCGGTTCAACCCGACGTCCGCGTTTGCAACGCCTACCGCCATGGAACGGTTGACCTTGAACTATCGTCAGGCTCTCACCGAGTTTTCGGTTGAGCCTCTCGTTGCTATTCCCTTGGCAATTTTCGATTTCTTATGCATTCACCCGTTTGCCGACGGTAACGGCCGTTCCTCGCGCCTTCTGACCCTTCTACTGCTGTACCACTTCGATTACCAGGTCGGCCGGTACGTCAGTCTTGAGCGAATTATTGAAGAGTCGCACGAAACCTACTACGAATCTCTGGAAACGTCATCGCAGGGATGGCATGAGGGGAAACACGATATTCATCCGTGGCTCCGTTACTTCTGGGGTGTGTTGCTCAGAGCCTATGCAGAGTTTGAAGAGCGGGTCGGTCAGATTCGAACCGGCCGAGGGGCCAAGACAGCCCATATTCAAATGGTCATCGGTCGAAGGATTGCACCCTTTTCAATTTCCGAGATCGAAGCCGAGTGCCCAGGCATAAGCCGCGACATGATCAGGGTTGTCCTGCGCCAGCTCCGACAAAATGGTGCGATCGCGGTTGAGGGCAAGGGCCGCGGCTCGCGGTGGCGGAAGAAATAGGTCTTCTTTCTGGTCCTTCCGG
>CBDTUG010000291.1:0-3694 GCA_965363555.1 uncultured Thermoanaerobaculia bacterium | reverse complement strand
CCGGCAGGGTCGAGTCGAGAAAGCGGGTGACCCTGACGACGCCTGAGGGATCGGGGCCTCCATCGAAACCGGCGCCCCGTAGGCGCTCCTCGGCCTCGGGGTCGCCGTCGAGCCACATCGCCTCCTGCCCGCAGCCGGTCTGTGCCGCCAATCGACTCGAGAGGTACTGGATCAAGTCGAGCGCGCCAGGATGCCGAGCGTCCCACAATAAATCCGCCCAACGGCACAGGCCGCCGTCGGTCCTGAAGACGACATAAGCTACCGGATCCCTGGAAAATCGCCGAGTTACCAGCCATCGATGGTAAACCACAGTTGGGTGACCGCTGAACCGGCGGCGGGCGTGATCGGCGTCCCGCACGACGGCACTGGTGTACCGGTTTCGCACCTTTTCCCATAGTTGATCAAGCTCGAGGGCCATATTCTTGACGGGGCGAGCGACAAAGAACCTCGACGCTATCGAGCGAGCTCCCCCCGATCCCGTTGTACGGGTCAGGAGAGGGATTCGGCGCGGTTCGGCGGCGTCCCAACGGCAGCGCTTGACCATGTGGCCGATCGAGTTCGGTCCGGTGAAGCCGTAGAGCAGGGGCGCTTCGACTTGAGTTGCAATGACTTCGGCGAAGAAATCCATCACATCGAGCCAGGCCTCTTTCCAGTCCCGACGCCTGTCCAGCGCCGCCAGGCTGAAGGTGTCAACCCCCTGAAGTGAGAGCACACGACGGTCCCCAACCATGAATGCTGAGGGGATGCCACCGTTATGGGCCGCCAGGTTCTCACCATCCCATGCCGCGACCGTCGCCTCCCGTGCGCCCTCGACCGAGAACTTCCATACCCACTCCTCGATGGATCGGCTGCTTCCGAAGATCCGATTGAATGCGTCGTTGATGGCGAATTCATCGCCCTCCGAGTAGGGTCGAACCACCAAGGTCATAGATCGCACCAATGGCAACCTCTCCGGATCGCAGAGTGTGCTCGTTGGACAGATACTTGATACTTGATACTCAAAACTCGATTCCCACCATCAATCGTGTCAGGCGGACTCAATTGTACCGATCCCAGTTCGGCAACTCCCGAATATAAAAAGGCCCCCAAACGGGGGCCTTTAATTTTCGTCGCACGAAAATTTAGGCGAGGATCAGGAAGGCGATGATCAGCGCATAGATCACCAGGGACTCGATCAGCGCGAGACCAATGATCATCGTGATCCGGATCGGACCGACTGCGCCGGGGTTTCGCCCGATGGCTTCACACGCCGCCGCCAGGCCCTTGGCCTGACCGAGAGCGCCGAAAGCTGCTGCGATTCCGATTGCGAATGCAGCCGAACCGTACTGCCACCAGTCCTTGGAAGCCTCATCGGCTGCACCGTGATCCTGGGCCATTGCCGGGGCGGCGATAGCGATCGCAACAAGAACTAACGCCATGATTGCAAATTTACGACTCATAATAATTTCCTCCAAAAAAAAAATTAATGCTCTTCGCTTGCTACCGCGCCCTGCAGATAGGCCATGGTCAGCATAATGAAAATAAACGCCTGGAGCAGGGCTCCGAAAATCCCCAGGCCCATCATCGGCCAGGGAATAACAAACGGGAACATGGCAAAGAAGATCCCGGTAGCTGTGTGTTCACCGAAGATGTTGCCGAACAATCGCAGGGCCAGAGAGAGGATTCGTGCCAGGTGCGAAATGATCTCGATCGGGACCATCAGCGGTGCAAGGATCGGCAACGGACCGGCAAAATGGGCCGCGTACTTGAACAGCCCGTTGTCCCTGATGCCGACCATGTTGTAGTACAGAAAGGCCGTAATCGACAGGGCAAAAGTCGTACTGGGATTGCCCGTAGGTGGCTGCAGGAAGTAAAAAAGTCCGAAGATGTTGCCGACGAAGATGAAGACCGCAAGGCCGAGAACGAAAGGCAGGAACCGCGCGCCGAAACCGTGACCAACGACCTCTTCGATCAGGTCTTTGAGACCGCTCAGGGTCAATTCGAGGATCTGCTGAAACTTACCAGGCGCCTCGACCGAAAACTTGTTCCTGAGTGGGATCAATGCCAGAGCAACAACCACCACGATCAGCATGGACATGACGACGTGATCGGGCAGCCAATAGCCGTCGTGGGTTCCCATCAGCGCCTGGTATTTCTCGGGCGCAGCACCAAAGACCGCCAACAACAGGCGGTTGACCGGCGCGAAGAGAATCGAATAACTGTGCTCCAAACCTCAACCTCCCCCAACTCGACCCCAGCGATAAGCCTCGACGACGAGGGCGATCACCAGTGCCGAAAACCCCAGGGCCACACCAATTGCATCGATATTGGGAACCCAGAGTAATGCTGCCATCAGAACGCCGAACAGGGCCATGCGTCCAAATATTCTCAAAGCCGAACCGAGATCGAAGTGCGGTACGCCCGGTTGAACGACCCGCATCAGAACGACCTCCAGCCAGCGGAAATTGATAATAGCCACCGCCCCTGCTGCGGTCAAGCTCAACCCGGAGGAAAAAGAATGGCGAAAGAGACCGTAGACCAGGCCTCCGACGACCGAAAAAACGGCGGCAAGCAACTCCACCTTTTGGGGTGAAAAAGCCTCAGGCATGCTCTTAACCGTCGGCATCACCGTCCTCGGCCGCCGCCTTGGCCGCCTCGGCAGCTTCTTCCCGCGTCGCTCTCAACGTGATCCTGAAGAGATTGACGAAACCCGCCGCGACACCGAAGAGGGCGAAGATGATCGTCAGCCAGGGGTGTGTGCCCAACCAACCATCCATCCACCGGCCCCAGAAATAGCCGATTGCAATGGCCACCGGAAATTGTATGCCGACGATCGAGAGATCCATCCATACTCCGGCCTTGCGGAAATTCTTGCCTTTGAGAACCACTGACACCCCCCGGCCAGTCTGCCCGAACTGTCGGTTTCTCTCAAGGGGCAGGACTATTGACGCTGTTGGCTGAGAGCTGTCCGGCGAGCCGGGCAAAAGCTTTTTGGTTCCGGCTCCGCCGTTCAGCTCGTCCACCCCACCAGATCAACGACACTCTCCAGCACGACTGTACAGCCGGCCTGCAGCAGCTCTTCCTCGGATGCGGCGCCGGTCGTCACGCCAACGACGGAAATTCCTGCGTTGATACCGGTTTCGGCATCGACGGACATATCACCAACGAAAAGAGTGTCGGCCGCGCCATGTCCTGTCTCTGAGAGGATGTATTCGAGCATCTTCGGGTCGGGTTTGTGGGCGCCGACCGTCTCGGGTCCAGCGACGACCGCCATCAGTTCAGTCCAGCCGAAATGGGCCACCAGATCATCAACCCAGGCCAGCGGCTTGTTGGAAGCGACGGCCAAAGTATGGTTCAGCGACAGCTTTCGAAGGGCCTCGTCCACGCCGGGCAGCGGTGGCGAGTTGTCCAGGAGGACTTCGTGATAGCGCAACCTGAACCTGGCCAATAGCTCATCGACCGACACCTCTTCGCCTGCAGCGGCCGCCACCAACCGTCGTTCGCCACGCCCCACGTGCCTCTGGACCCAAGCAAGGTTGATCGGTTTGATAGCAAAATCGGCCAAGGCGACATTCAGGCCCAGCACGATGCCGGGAAAACTATCAACCAGCGTGCCGTCGAGGTCAAAGATCAGCAGGGGGTAAGGATTCATCGGGAGAGTCTAGTGTACTGCGTCTAAAGTCTCTACCACCTCTTGGCGGCCCTCCACCCCGCT
>CBDTUG010000290.1:0-3695 GCA_965363555.1 uncultured Thermoanaerobaculia bacterium | reverse complement strand
CTCTTCCGATCTAGTGGCTCGGTGTTCGACGGCCTGACGTTGAACCACCAGTCGTCGTACTGCACGGTGATGCCGTCGACGAAATCGATCGCGCCGTCCGAGAAATCGCCGTGTAATCGGCGAATCATGCTCTCTTTGTCGTCAACATGGAAATTGATTTCCCCGGTTGCAAAGTACCGCCTCAATGGGGCGACCAGTTCAGAGAGCGGACGCCCGGTCTCCCTCAGAGTGCACAGAACCTCGATCAGGGTCATGATTGATGAATCGGCCGTGAAGTTGTCTCGGAAGTAGAAATGTCCGGCCAGTTCGCCTCCAAAAGGCGAGTTGTGCTGCCGCATTGTGGCCTTCATGAAGCTATGACCGACCCGCTCCCGGACCGGCACTCCCCCAGCCTCCTCGATCGCCTCCTTGGTCGCCCACGAAGAACGCAGATCGTAGATGATCGAAGCACCCGCTTCATCACGCAGGAAGCGTGGCGCCAGCAGAGCCGTGATCAGATCCGCTGAGACCGCCTGGCCCTTTTCGTCAACCATCATCGCGCGGTCGGCATCACCGTCGAACGAAACCCCACAATCGCATCCATTTTCGATGACAAGAGCCTGGAGGTCGACCAAATTCTCTAACTTGAGCGGATTGGCCTCGTGGTTGGGGAAAGTCCCGTCCAACTCAAAATAAAGGGGCACCAGCTCAATATTGAGCCGGTCGAACATCGGCCCGTAGATCGCCGCCATGCCGTTGGCGGCGTCCGCGGCCACTTTGAGCCTCGGTTCGGAATGTGAATAACGCTTCAACACGTGCTCGGTGTATGCCTCGAAAACATTCTCTTCACGCTGACCGGCCTGAGGGGCCATCCCGGTATCCACCGTACTCGCGTTGACCAGCCCCTCCAGTTTCTCAATGCCGGTGTCGTAGGCCACGGGAATGGCGTCACGGCGGGACATCTTGAACCCGTTGTACTGCGCCGGGTTGTGGCTGGCGGTCACCTGAATGCCACCGGATGCCCTGAGGTATCCGTTGCCGAAATAGTTCTGAGGCGTATCGCAGACGCCGATATCGATGACGGCAACTCCGCGGGCCCTCAAGCCGTTCTTCAGAGCCTCGGCCAACGGCGTCGAATGGGACCGCATATCTCTGGAAACGACGACCACCGGGCCACGGGCCAAATCGTCCTCGTTCAAAAGGTCCTTGAAGTAGTAGCCGACCTTGAAGGCGATGTCTTCGGTCACTTGATCCGGGTAGGTCCCGCGAATGTCGTATGCCTTGAAAATTCCAGCCATGATGCTCCCCTTTTCGTAGTGCGGGTGCAGGATACAGGGTTCAGGGTTTGGCGTACAGACTCCGTGAATTGAGGATTCAGGGGTCGCAAGCATTCCTGCCCGAGCCCGAGCCCGTTCCCGTACCCGATACCGTTTTGTTCAACGGAAAGCGTCTACTCAGAGCTGTCCATACTGGATTCTTCCGCCAGCCCAAACACCTCACCCCTCATGAACGCTTCCGGAGTCCACGGCGGGCCTTCGCCACCCAGCCATTGCTCGAACCAATCCAGATGCACCGTGTAGTAGAAGGCCATTTCGTACCAGCTGGGCCAATGACCCGATTGAGGGAACACCACCAGCCGTGAGGGCACACCCTGTTTTTGCAGATCAGTGAAGAACTGAAGACTCTGGGTATAAGGAACCCGGTAGTCACGTTCGCCCGTGATCACCAGGCAGGGCGTTCCGTAGTCCTTGACGTAGGTCGAGGGCGACCACTTTCGATAGTTCTCGGCATTCTCCCAGGGGAGCCCGCAAAGATCGTGCTCGGGGAACCATAACTCCTCAGTCGCCGAGTACATGGAACGAAGGTCGTAGACGCCCATCATCGACGCCAACGCCTTGAACCTGGTCGTGTGGCTCTCGAAGTACATCATCATGTAACCGCCCCACGACCATCCCATGGCCCCCATGCGGTCTTCGTCCACCCAGGACAGTGCCGCCAATTGTTCGGAGATCTTCTCCAAATCCCGGAAGACCTCGCCAGACCAGTCGCAAGCGATTCCATCGACAAGATCCTGTCCGAAACCCGCGGATCCGGTGGGATTGGGGAAAGCAACGACGTATCCTTTTCCTGGATAAACCTGCCAATCGCCCCGATATCGGTCCTTCCACTGCATTTGCGGACCGCCGTGCACGTTGAGAATCAGCGGGTACTTCTTCGCCGGGTCGAAACCGTGGGGTTTGACGATCCAAACGTGGATCTTCTTGCCTCCATCTCCCTCGAGGAACACTTCCTCAGGGGGCCGGATGTCGACCGCTGCTTCGAGGTCGGCGTTGAAATCCGTCAACCTCATGGCTGCATCGTCCCCTTCTGTCATTCGATAGAGCTCCGGTGGGCGCCCGATTCCACTGGCGGTGTAAAGTATCGAATCGCCCCCGGCCTCGAGTCCCCAACCCTTGATCGATGCGTCGGCATGAATCAACTTTGCCGTATCACTGCCGGCTGCGATGCGATAGAGAGGCGTTCGACCGCCTACCTGGGCCTGGAATATCAAGGTCTTACGGTCCGCCATCCACTGCATATCGTCAATCCAGTTATCGAAAGTATCCCTTGCAGTGAGATATCCCACCTGTCCGGAGGCCAGGTCCAATACCGCCAGGCGAATCAGATCACTCTCATACCCAGGGGTTTCTTGACTCAAGAACGCAATGGACTTTCCATCCGGGGAGAAACGAGGGTGGCCGTCAAAACCATGATTGCATGACGTTAAATTCTTCGGTTCCGGGTGAACGCCATCACTCTCGACAGGAATGAGAAACAAATCGGCATTGGTGTTCTCGGCTTGCTTCGGATCCCGGTTGGAGACGAAACACAGCGAACTGCTGTCCGGCGAAAAGGCGTAAGGCACGCCGCCCTGGGCGCCGAAGACTGGGCTGTCCCATTTCCCGGGAGTCAGATCACGGAGAACCTTGCCAGTCTTCGCATCGAGCAGCAGGATGTGGGCGTACTTTCCGTCCCGCCACGACGTCCAATGGCGATAGAGCAACTGATCGGCCATGTGGACCTTGAGCGGTGAATTGTCGATGGCCTCGTGGATCGTTTGATTGCACTCACTATCCCCACCGCACTCCGGATAGACATGAGCCGTCACAGCGAGAAAACGTCCATCGGGAGAGAAGAGCGGATCCGAGACGCCGCCGGGAAAATCGGTCAGACGCCGGGGCTCACCCCCGTCCAGCGCCATCACCCATAACTGCGACTCACCATCCCTGTCGGAAGCAAACAGCAACGTCTTGCCGTCCGGATAAAAGACCGGATTGTTGTCGTGGTTCTTCCCGAAGGTCAGCTGCTTGACGGTTGTTCCATCAATGTCCAAGGCCCAGATCTCTGACCAGCTTTCACCCGTAGCCAGATCGTGACGGCCAACCGCAAACGCCGCCCCCTCACCCAAAGGCGCCGGAGAGGGCGCACCGACGACAGCCGTACGGTAATAATCACTGATCTCAAAGGCTCTTTTCTCGCCCTCGTGCGCATTTTCAGCCATCGCCATGCCAGAGGCAAAAACCAAGACCACAGCAAACGAAAAAGCATTCAAACGCATAAGGCCCCCTCAACAGGCATCATAGCCCGTTCCCATCCGGAAACCCCGGAAGGGGACAGCGCGGTCCCCCCACATGAAGGATTTGGCAGCTGCCAATACGTCTGCCGAAAGCCTTCTC
>CBDTUG010000289.1:0-3700 GCA_965363555.1 uncultured Thermoanaerobaculia bacterium | reverse complement strand
AGGGGCGAGGAGGAAGGAGGTGAAGATCTGTCCTCCGGGATCGGTCCAGTTGCCGTTGGCGTAGAAGTCGATCCAGGCGTCAAGGAAGCCGGGTACGCTGGCGTTGACATCAACCAAGGCCGAAAACCCTGGGATCAATGGTGAGACGAAAATAACGCCGTCTTCGTCGTCGTTGCCGTCGTTGTCATCGCCGGTTGCCGTACCGTCGGGTTGGCCGTCCGGATCGGCGTCGGGAATAGTCCCCATTGAGGTCACACCGTCGATGATGTGGTAGGCGCCATTGGAGGCCAGCAGAGTGGGGAAGGGGGCGTCTGGAGCGTCACCGAAATCCATCGGCGGCACCTCTTCGATCGTCACCATATAGTCTTCGACCTCCCCGTCGGGAGCGTTGCCGGTGAAAGGGAGGGCGCCGGTAGTCGTCACACGGAACCGGATGAAGGTCGAACCAGGCGTGGCGCTGATTGGAACTCCGAGAGGCACGACATTGGCGCCGGCGGCCAGGGGAATCGCTGAATAGAGGTGTTCGTACTGGTCGAGCCAGTCGCCGTCGCTATTGAAATCGGCCCAGGCGCTGATGGCGCACGGCGCCGATACAGTCACCGTCATCAAGGTCTGTTGGCCGGGAACCAGAGTCCCCTGGAAGACCACGCCGTCGTCATCGTTTGAGCCGTCGTTGTCATCGCCGGTCGCCGTAGCGTCAGGTTGCCCGTCGGGTTCCGGGTCGACTGTCGCTCCCAGCTTCAGTGCGCCGCCCAGGGTGTGGTTGGCGCCGTTGGTGGCCGCCAGGGTTGGGTAGGGCTGATCGGGAGCATCGCCCCAGTCAGTCAACGGTTCACCGGTAATGACGAAGGCCTGGTCCAGGGAGACAGGTTCAATGGGGTCGAACAACTCCACCCAGGCGCCGGTGGGGTCGAGGAAGACCGAGTCGTCGTTCCAGTGATCCAACGTTGTCTTCCAGCCCCAGAAAGGCGAACCGTCAGCCAATGTTGCCTCCACGACCAGCCAGTAGATGGTGCCCTCTTCCTGAATGAACGCTTCTGCCGGGTCGATGAAGAAATTGTACTGCCAGGTTTCTAAGTGATTTTCCGGTTCCCAGTAAGGAAGGAATGGGTCGAACCAGCCCTGAAGCGAAGGATCACCGTAGATTCTTTCTTGGTAGACACTGGGAAGGGCGGTAGCGGGGTCGATATCGTACGCCCAAAGGAGGCCCAGGGGATGACTGAAGGGGATGCCCGGTGGGTCCGCGGGCTGGTCGCTCCAGATCTCGAGGTGGAAGTTGATGATCGATGTCTGGTCCGGGTTGTCTAGGTACCAGGAACCCCAGATATGGATGTCCGAGACGTAGCCTGTTTCGGTGCACATCCAATCGTCGGCGACCGGTGATCCTGGGTTGCTGGCCGAGACATCCCACCCGTTGGGATCGGGCAGTTGTGGGAAGTGCATCTTGAAGGGGTCGCCTGGGTCCCAATCGGCGAGGACCGGGTTCGAAGGCAGGATCAGAAGGGCAAGAAGTGTGGCAATGAGAATGCAACGCGCTCGGCACATAGGGAGCCTCCAGGTCATCCTACTTTTGATACTCACTAACATATGTTCCGCAAGGCCGAAAAGCAAGTCTCAAAAACGCCCTCCCACGGTTGACCGCGAGAGGGCGTCGGAATTTCGAAGGGCATGTAGGATCAGGAGGCCGGCGTTGCCTTGAGTTCTTCTTCGAGCTGGGTGACGAGGCGGTTCATCGTTGACACCATCGCTTCGATTGGGGCAGGCGTCGTGAAATCGACCCCGGCCTTCTTGAGCTGCTCCATCGGATGGTCGTTGCCCCCCGATTTGAGCAGGTTGAGATAGCGGTCGATGACAACTTGCCGCTCGGCTTCAGTTCCCGTTGTCATTTTCTGGTGGAAGAGGCTTGCTGCCGCCTTAGAGGTGGCGTACTGGTAGACATAGTAGGGCGAGTTGAAGAAGTGCGAGACCCTGGCCCACGTGTTCTTGTACCACTCCTGGTCGTCCAGGCTGTCGCCGAAGAAGTCGTTGAGGCTTTCCAGATAGAGTGTCTGCAGCAACTCGGAGGTAATCGGCTGCCCCTGCTGGACCGCGCGGTGGGCCTTGAGTTCGTAGTCGGCGAACATAGTCTGGCGGTAAAAGCCCTGGGCGATGTCGTCGATGGCGTGTTCCAGCAGGGCGATCCGGCGTTGCGGATCCTTCGTTGTGGCGAGAAGGTGATCCAGAAAGAAATTCTCGTTGGTCATCGAGGCCACTTCGGCGACGAAGATCGTGTAGCTGGAAGTGGCAAAGGGCTGATTTTCCGCGGACAGCACCGTGTGCATCGTATGGCCCATCTCGTGAGCGAGAGTGAATGCGTCGTTCATCGTGTCCGCATAGTTGAGCAGCATATAGGGGTGCACGCCGTAGACGCCGGCAGAGAAGGCGCCGGCTCTTTTGCCTCGGTTCTCATAGACGTCGATCCACCGTTCGCTCAGAGCTCGTTTCACCATATTTTGGTAGTCGGCCCCGTATTGGGCAACCGCCTCGATCACCATCGGCTGAGCGTCGTCGTAGTGGAAGGGCCAGTTGACCTCGTAGAGGGGGATGTAACTGTCAAAATATCGGTAACGCTCAAGACCAAGGAATTCCTTGCGGATTCGGTGGTAGCGCTGAAGAGGTTCGACGCCGGCCTTGGCAGTTTCGATCAGATTCTCGAGGACGGCAACCGGAATGTTGTTGCTGTCCAGTGCGCCTTTAACCGTCGAGTCGTAGGACCGGGCCTGAGCCTGGAACCAGTCGCGCTGGAGAATACCGTTGTAGATCGAGGCGTAGGTGTTGGCAAAATCGTCCCAGACGGTGAAATGGGTTTTGAAAACCGCCTCGCGGTCGGCCTGGATTCGGTAGGAACGGATGCCGGAGTTGTAGGTGGCGTGGCTGGCCGTCATCTCTTCGCCGTTCGAGTGATCGAAGGTTGGAAACTGCACATCGGCGTTGGCCAGACTGTTGTAGGTGTCGCCGGGTGTGCCGGTGAAGCCACCCGCGTAGGCCATCAACTCTTCGCCTGCCACGTCCAAGACGTGCTTCTGTTGGCGGTAGGTTTCTTCCAGGCCAAAACGGTAGGGCGCAAGTTCTGGTGTGCCGTCGAGCCATTTCTGCATCGTATCTTCGGGGATGGTCAGAAGCTCAGGTGTGAACCAGGCCGTTGCCTGGTTGAACTTGACGAAAGCGACCTGCACTTGTCCCAGGCGGGCTCGAAAGGTGTTGTCGCTGGTGTCCTGCTGTTGCTGCAGCGCGGGATAACGATAGACCTTGTAGGCCAGTTGGCCCAACTCGTCCGAGAGTTTCGAGGCAGCGAGGATTCGATCGGGCCCTTCGGCCAGGGTGCCCTTGAAATTCTGGTACTGGTCCATCAATTCCTGAAGCACGACCAGGTCTTTCTCCCATGCTTCCCAGTTGGGGTAAATGTCACTGAGGTCCCAGGTGAACTCCTCCGGAATCTCCGCACGAACACGGGTGTCGGGTTTGGCGGTCGCAAAGGCGTTTCCGGCCATGGCCAGGACGGTCAGCACTACGCAGGTCAGGGTGAATACTTTTTTCATGATGTCTCCTCTGATAGACGGTATACGGGGTCTGTTTGACTCGGTCTGACCCCGACAATGGGTACGCCGGGGATTCTAAATGGTTTTGGTCCAGAAATACATGAACGGCTGTTCAACGAACA
>CBDTUG010000288.1:0-3702 GCA_965363555.1 uncultured Thermoanaerobaculia bacterium | reverse complement strand
GTGGGAGAAACTGCCCGAACAGTATGGGTGACACAGGACCCTAATCGGTATTTTGAGGCTGTCGATGAAGATGGGGCCTTGGCATCCAGCCCGAAGAATTTCCAGGAGGCTTGGAAGATCGTCATCGGCTCGGAGGTGAGAAACGGTTTTGTCCTTCCCTGTGGGCAGAAACTCGAGACTCGTCTAGAGATCATTGGGCCCGTTAGAATGCGATGTTCTCTGGCTCGCCCTCCAGGTGCAGAGACACCAGTAACTGTTCGGGTGACGGTGAGCGATGCTCAGGGGCAGATACGAACAGTCGGGACGATGGAGTTGCATGGTGAGCCGGGGACGTGGACCGAGGTGGAATTCGACCTCTCAGGTCTCGACGGTCAGACGGTGGATTTGGCCGTTGAGGCTCAGATCTCAGGTTCCAGGCAACCAAAGTGGCCGGTTTTTGTTGCCAACCCGGAGTTCCTTGCACGAGGTCAAAACCAGGCTCTTCCAGATATCTTGATGGTATCGGTGGACACCCTGCGATCGGACCGAATGTCTCTGTTGGGCTACCATCGTTCGACGACGCCTCACCTCGACCGTTGGGCGCGGGAAAATGCGGTTATTTTTCCGGAAGTGATCGCTGCAGCGCCGTGGACCCTGCCGGCCCACGTCTCACTGTTCACAGGTCTTGATGCCGTCCGGCATGGCGTCAATCACGATGTTGGGGGTATGACCGTTCAGGCCGGCGCCGCACCAGTCACAGACTTGGAATTCATGGCTGAAACTCTCCGCCGGGCCGGCTACTCGACGGCGGCATTTACCGGTGGCGCCTATGTTCGTCACGATTTCGGTTTTGCGCAGGGTTTCGACATCTATTCATCCTGGCCGGACCGGGGCCGGGACCTGGATGAATTGCCCACCGGAGTTGATCGCACCCTCGATTTCTTTGGGTCCAGGCGAACGGAGCCAGCCTTTGTTTTTCTCCATACCTATGCAGTCCACGATCCCTACCGAGCCTGGCCGGGGTTCTTCGAGGGTGAGCAGACAAATTCGAGAATCGCCCTGAAATCGCCGAAGAACATGCCTGAACTGGGCTTTCGACAGGTGAATCAACTGATCTATCGACCGGGCAAGGGCGGTCAGCGTCCGGTAGGGCCGGGTGAGTTCGACCTGGCGAGTGAGATGTACGACAGTGGCGTCAGATTCGCTGACCATCATCTTGGACAGCTCTTGCGACGTCTCGAAGAGCAGGATCTGGATCGAAATCTGATTGTCATTCTGACTTCAGACCATGGCGAGGCATTGGGAGAAGGCGGTCGCCTGGGTCATGTTGACCTGACGGATGAAGTTCTGCGGGTTCCGTTGCTTCTGGCTTTTCCGGATCAACGTGGCGCCGGAACAGTGATCGAACAGCAAGTCAGACAAGTCGATATTTGGCCGACTCTTGCCGATGTGATCGGTGTGGCCCCAAAAGCCGGGTGGGATGGCGCTTCCTTGAATCCGCTGATTGATGGCGGTTCGTGGGATGGGTCGGAAGAAGCGTGGGCCTATTCGGCTGCACCCAATCGAGGGATTGCTCTTCGCCTCGAGGGCCTTTCGAAAACGATTTTCAACAACACGGCGTGGGGGATCCCCGGTCAACGAGAACAGCTCTTCGATTTAACGTCTGACCGGTCTGAGATTCTGAACCTGGCGGAGGATGACCCCAGAAAAGAGGCCCTGCTGAAGAGGGTCGCGGAGTATCTGGAACAATCGGCGTCAGGGCTTCGCCTCCAGTTCATCAACCGGTCGAAGGAACCGATCCTTGGAACTGTGTACGGGCCAATGGTCCGGCCGGTCGGCACCAAGATCCTGACACCCGGCGGGCCGAACTTGAAGTGGAAGGAGATGGGTAGCGCCGAATTCGAGGTTCCATCGGGCTCAGATGTGACCTACTCCTTCGAAAAGGTTTTCGGCCGCGAAATGAGAATCCTTGGCAACCTTGGTCAGGTCGAATTCGACCATTCGTTCGACGTGCGTGCCCTGGAAGAGGCTGCAACAGTGAGCCTTAACGGAACAAGATGGGTTTCGGGACAGGGGCCTGAAGGTTTGGCAAAGGCTTCGATCAGTGTGTGGTGGCACGGAGGCGAGAGTCTTCTGGGAAAAGGACCCGCATCTCATAGCTCAGATGTCGCGGAACAACTGAGGGCTCTGGGTTATTTGGAATAGGAAATTCAGTTTCCGGTGGTGGCCGTCCATCGATCTGTGTCACCACTTTCGAATCCGTCCATAAAAACCACCTCGGGCAGTTGTTCATCGACGTGAACGATGGTTGATGCGACCGCCCCGCCTTCCTTTGTGATTGCGTGGACTCTGTAGGCCGTCGTTGAGATGGGCATCACGGACTCAAGGCCGATCAAAGCAGGGACCTGAATAAAAACGCCTCGGTCAATCGAGACGCCCAACCACTGGCCGCCCCAGATATCCCAACCGAGGTCCGATGATTCTCCGGAATTGATGTACTCCGGGTTACCTGCGAAATCAACTGCAGGAACAGGAGCGTCATCGATCAGTGCGGTTTCCGTCACGGCGCCAACATCGACCTCGAGCGTGTGAATTCCGCTGCCTGCGGTCCCGAAACCGACCCCTGATGAACCGGCAAGGGGAGTGTTGTCGAGCGTCGCGGCGCCACCTGTCCAGGCCCAGGCGAGGAAGGCCTCGGTCGGAACCATCGTCTCTCCCGGGGCTCCGGTATGGAGGATGACTGGAGGCGCCGCTGAAATAGCGCCGAGAGTCGGGGCGGAGGTCAAGACGAAGTTGTCGTTATTCGGAGCCTTGTCGGTATTCCCGACGCCGTTGTTTCTGACGGCGACATAAGCATTGAGCTCGGTTACGGTGCGTCCTAGGGGGTTTAATGTCGAATTGAAGACATCCCCATCGGCAGGATCCGTCAGAAATTGGTTGCCGGTGTATACCATGGTGTTGACCGGCCCATCGGCATTGTCCGTCTCTGCGATGTCCCACCCATGGTTCAAAACAAAGAACGAATTGGCAAAAGATCCGTCGACATCCATAGCCGGAAGGGTCGAGGTCGCCAGTGTCGGTTTGGACCACAGAACGCTCCCCTTGGCACCCGAAGTGACGGTGTTTTCGACGAAGGCGCATTGGTCGACAGAGATGTCCGAGCCGCTCACCATAAAAACCGCCGCCCGACCTCCGCCAGTATTCTCTTGGAACCAACTGTTTGTGACATGGGCTGTGGACTCCAGGGTCAGCCTGACAGCGCCACCATTTCCGGTGCTGCCTAAAGCGTCGTTGCCCAGCAGAAGACAGTTGGACATGGTCAGAGCGGTGTGGTTGAGAGACATCGCCCCACCGTTGCCGTCTTCGCTGAAACCAGAGTCACAATCAACAAAAACAGAATCTGAGAATTCCAGCGTGGCACGATTTTGAGAAGGATCTCCATCTTGAGGTATGTTGATGCCGTAGCTTCGATTGCTGTCTCCCCGGGCGTAGACGCAAGCTCCCTTGTTGGCGGCCTCCCCTGTAGTTCCATATCGACCTTGGAAAAAGGAGTTGCGGACCAGCAGCTTCGCGGACGGGCGGTTGATTGCCCCATCGTCTGTTGAGCCGTCAACAGCATCATTGGAGTTGGTGTGGAGGGTGCCTCCGGTTCCGGCGGCGGCGTCAGTTCCAAAGGCACGATTCCCCCGGAAGACCGAGTCATCGATTTCGAGGTGTCCCCGG
>CBDTUG010000287.1:0-3715 GCA_965363555.1 uncultured Thermoanaerobaculia bacterium | reverse complement strand
GATCTCCTATTATTGGAGGGTCACTCCCGGAAACCTCTGCACGACCGCAGCGACTTCGTCGGTCTTTTCTTTCACAACCGCCAACATTGCGTGTGCTACCTACAGCAGTGCCGATGTGCCTTTGCCCATCCCTGAGGGCGGTAGCACCAGCGGCTCGACAATCTCAACGCTGGACGTCGCTGATTCGGGGGAGGTCGTTTCTCTGACCCTGACTCTCGATGGGACTCACACCTGGATGGGTGATCTGGATTTCAACCTTGAGAGCCCCGGGGCGACGTCGGTCATGTTCATGGAGAGGGCATGTTCTTGGGATGACGATTTTGATCTGACGTTGGACGACCTTGCAGGATCATCCATTCCTTGCCCGCCGGTCGGTGGTGGGACCTACCTTCCGTCCAATCCCCTGGCCGCGTTCAACGGAGAAGAGGTCAACGGCCAGTGGTTGATGACCATCAACGACAATGCCGGCGGCGACTCGGGCATCCTCGATGCCTGGAGTCTGGATATTTGTACTTCGGTGCCTGCGGCCGGCCCGATCATCGTGGTGAATCCCGGGGCCGTCGCTGCGGTTCAGCCGACGGGTTGGATCAAAAACGCGTCGTTGAGCCTGAGCAACACGGGTGCGGCAGACCTGATCTGGACGATTGCCGAGGATGCGGGCTCGAACTGTGATGCCCCGGCTGATATCCCGTGGTTGACGGCTCTGGGGCCGGTTGGAGCCACGAGTTCGGCGGGTTCTTCGAGCGTGGTTTCCATGGTGATGGATTCGACAGGTTTGGCGACAGGCCAGTACACTGCCGACCTGTGCATCGACACCAATGATCCGGCAACACCGAGGGTCGTTGTTCCGGTCACTCTCGACGTCGTCGTGCCTCTGTTTTCCGACAATTTTGAGTCGGGTGACAGGGGGGCGTGGTCATCCAGCGCTCCCTGAGAGATTGACCTCAATATCAAAGGCCCATCTCGCCGCGGCGGGATGGGCCTTTTTGTTTTTTCGGTTGGGTTTTACTGTGACGGCAGCCCATCGGCCAGCAGGATTGAATAGGTATCGTGCGGGAATGGGTGAATCTCCGGCATGGCGGCAAAGAGCCAACCCTCGTAGTCGGGCTTGCCCTCTTCAGTGACCCGTAGGCGCAAGGCTGGATTGACCGCATCGGCCGAACGCGTGGTGATGCCGTCTTCACCCATGACGAAGTCCGGAACGAAGGCCAGGGCTGTGGCTTTCATTCCGGTATTGCCCAGGGCGACGGCTTCGCCGAAGGGCAGATCGTAGCGTTGGGGCTCTCCCTCTGGGCCGGCCACCTGGATGATCGCGCCCTGCCAGGCCGCGGTCACCTCCTCGGTCATCGTGATGTCGGTATTGAGGCCCATATCGTGCTCGCCGCCACCCATCATTGTGCCCATCATGTTGCTGGGGCCTTCGTCTGTGGGTGTGTCACCGGTCGCTGGTGGCGCGAGGTCGGTCTCTGTGTTGTTGCAGCCGCAGCCAAAAAGCGAGAGCGTTGTCAGCAGGGTCAGAATCAGTATGGATCGCATCGTGATTTCTCCTCGGGGCGGGATTGTACCGGATCGGGACTCGACGGTTGGTTTTGCTACCATGAACCGACTGTGAAGAATCCCAAAGGACTACACCCATGAACGAACTGTTCGAGATGATCTCCAACCTTATTATGACAGCCAGTGGGCAGGTTTGGGGTTGGCCGGAACAACTGCCATTGATCGTCGTGCTTCTGGTAGGAACGGGCATGATCACTACTTTTCGCCTTGCCTGGATCCAGGTGCGGTACTTTCGCCATGGCCTTCGGGTCGTTCGGGGCGAGTTTGACGATCCGAAGCACGAAGGAGACCTCTCACATTTTCAGGCGCTGACGACCGCTCTGTCGGCTACGGTCGGCATCGGCAATATCGCCGGTGTGGCCACAGCCCTCCATTACGGTGGACCCGGTGCCCTCTTCTGGATGTGGGTGACCGCGGTGTTCGGCATGGCGTTGAAGTTCACTGAATGCACGCTGGCAATGGAATATCGGGTCATTTTGCCGGACGGCAGTGCTGCGGGCGGCCCGATGTATTCGATCGAAAAAGGGCTCGGAAAACACTGGAAGCCATTGGCAATTGCCTTTGCCGCTTTCACGATTATTTCGTCCTTTGGATCGGGCAATGCGGTTCAGAGTTTTACCGTTGCAGACCAGTTCAGGGTGGACCTGGGAATTCCAACCTGGATCACCGGCTTGGTCCTGTCGTTGCTGGTCGCCGCGGTCATCCTCGGTGGCATCCGACGCATCGGCATGGTGACCTCGAAGTTGGTGCCCTTCATGGCGGTGCTTTACGTCGGTGCGGCCTTCGTGGTCCTGGCTATGCAGTTTGATCAAATTCCGCAAACTCTTGCGTTGATCGTCAGTTCAGCCTTCGAGCCCGCGGCGCCGATCGGCGGTTTCGCCGGGTCGACATTTATTTTCATGATGACCTGGGGCGTCAAACGGGGCCTGTTCTCCAACGAGAGCGGCCAGGGTTCGGCGCCGATTGCTCACGCGGCGGCCAAGACCGACGAGCCGATCCGAGAGGGTGTTGTCGCGATGCTGGGGCCCTTCATCGATACGCTCTTGATCTGCACGATGACCGGCCTGGTCATTCTGACAACCGGCGTCTGGCAAGAGAAACAGCATCAAAGAGTTGTGCTCAACGAGCAGGCTTCGGTCACCGCCATCGAGGATTCATCCGGGGTTGAACGGGACGGCGTGATTCACGATGAGGCCCTGGCCACGGGGCCGCGCGTCGTTCGTGCGGGGCGTCCCTCGGATTTCCTCCTGATTCGTAACCACGGTACGGTCGAAAAGGCCCGGTTGCTGATCACCGACGACCCGGTCTTGATGTCCGGTTTGCGGCCCTTCGAGGGCACGGTATTTTTTGATCCTGATCAGCCAGGCGTCATGGCCGGAACCCGACTTCTCGGGGCCGAAGGCCAGGTCGTCGCCGGCACGCTGGTGATGGAGGGAGAGGCCCTGCAAAACGGATCGCCGTTGACCGCGTGGGCTTTTCAACGAGGCCTTGGCAAGATCGGTGGCGGCCAGGGACACCTCCTGGTCACCCTGGCGGTCTTTCTCTTTGGGCTTTCAACGGCAATCAGCTGGTCCTACTATGGCGATCGGGCGGTACTCTACCTGTTCGGCGCCCGTTGGACCACGCCCTACAGGATCGTCTTCTGCGTGATGCATTTCCTCGGCGCCATCTATTCGCTGGAATTGGTGTGGGCCTTCGGGGACATGGCGTTGGGCCTGATGACCATACCGAATCTCCTGTCGATTCTTCTCTTGACGGGCGTCGTCAAAACTTGGGTCAAAAAATATGTTTCCGAGGGCAAGATGGAGCCGCCGGAGTGGTAAATAGCTCTCAGCTCAGGCGCTTGCAAAGGCGAGTGCAACGCCACGAAGAGGGAAAAATAGCCACAAAAAGGCACGAAGAGAAACACATTTAAGGCAAAGTGGTTGGTCATATTTCTTTATAAAGAAATATGTTAACTCCTTCTCGTTTCCTTTTTTGTGCATTTTCGTGCCTTTTTGTGGCTACTCTTCTTGTGGCTTTTTGCAAGAGGCTAAGCTGTCAGCTGTCAAAGAAGGACGATTCATAGAGCAGCAGGTTCAGTGAGTTCGGCCGGGCCTAGAAAGTTCCCGTCCGGAAACGGCACTTTTTTGCAATTTCGTCGTCAGGCTGCGGGTTT
>CBDTUG010000286.1:0-3721 GCA_965363555.1 uncultured Thermoanaerobaculia bacterium | reverse complement strand
ACTGGAGCGAAACCTTGCTGCGCCTTGTTGCGCTTCAATACCCCTCGCCCGGGCACCGGCAGGATTCCGGCCGTGAGGCCTGCCAACCCCCGAATACTCCGGGTGCCGTTGGAGAAGAGGTTTGTGAACAGGATTCCCTCGTCCGCAAGGCGGTTGAGATTGGGTGTGATGCCAGATTGTCCCCCCACCGCCTCGACAAATTGCGCTCCCAGGCTTTCTTGGATAAAGATGACCAGGTTCTTTGGCGTTTCATACTCGAAATGACTGACCTGGGTTCTTGAAAACGGCTTGTCGGGATCACCAACGGGGATACGGAGTCGACGGGACACCCTGTCATAGGCTTGATTCAAATCCATCTTCCCGTATTCCTTCGAACTTCCTCCGTGCCTTCTTTGTGAGTAGAAAGCATATGTGATGGAGTGAAGACTGTTCTTCGAAATTTCATTGACAAGGTGAGAGGTCGTAAAGACCGCCGTAGAAATGTTTGCTGCCCTATGGCCGAATGAGGACCGAACCCCGGCATACAACAACAGACTGATCGGAATGAAGAGGAGCGCGCGTTTCCACCAGATAATCTTGAACGCGGCAGCGAAGCTCTCGCGGCTCAAGCGCCAATAAAGCCACGTTGCTGCAGCCATGATGAGAACTGCCACCATCAGTTCGGGTTTGTACGAAGCCCAGACATTTCCTAGGACCTCTTTAGGATATTCGAGGTAGTTGATGAAAATTTCATTTGGCCGGACGTCAAACTCGGCCATGAACGGCACTGTCGCGATCTCGATAAAGATGGCTACGAGGAGAAAAGCCAAGAAATACAATCGAAGAATAGCGGTGGATATTTTTTCGAATTTCTTGGGTATCAGGAGAACCAAAACGGTCGGAATGCACAGGATGACACAGACGGAAATCGTATCCATGCGCAATCCGACAAGAAAGGACCACCAATGTAGGACTCCGGCATCAGCGATTCGGTCGTAGTACAGCGCAAAGAGGACTAGGCGGCCAAGAAAAAATAGCCCGATAAACAGCAGGTAATAGCTGATCATCTGTTTCATCGGCCGCGCCATTGATCTGTTCTTCATGCCCCACACCCTCAAGGAAATAACGGTTTCGATCACCCCTATATTCCTCTGAATTCGGCTGGAGGACAACTGCTGCCAAAGGCCGCGCGGTCTAGTCTCAAGGTCATCGTCTACAAACGCCTACCCCGACTCGGAACTCTTCCGGCGATAGAACAGCCTTTGGGTGGTGCGGGTCGGTCGGCTTTTGACGGGATTCTCAATCCCAGGAGGAAGTGTTTCCGGTTTCAAAGCCGTCGCTGAAAATCAGCGAACCGCCCGTTACGTTGAGCGTGACCAGACCGAGGTTGGAATCTTCCTTGCCGTCCCAGGCGGCGAAGGTGAAATCGTCAGCCCCGGAAAAGCCGGCAATCGACCGGTAGTGGGCCTCGGACCCGACAATCCACGCCACGCCCTGGTGTGGCTGGGATACGACTCGCAGTTCCAGCGGGTCGCCGTTCGGATCAACCGCACTCAAAGCGATGACCACTTCCATATCGGCGGTTGCCTCCGATATCTCATTGCCAACCGTTGCCGGTTGGTTGCCGCTGGGGTCTTCGCTGTCGGGTCCGTTGTGGCAGGAATAACAGCCGACGCGATAACCCCGCCAAGCATTCTTAGTGCCGTAGTTGTCGGCGTCGAGCACCCGGTCGGCATGGGACTGCGACAATATGGTTCCGCGATCGTCGGGTCCATGACAGGCCTGGCACTGGGATGGGGACGCGCCGCCCCCGTCCACGGCCGACCCGTGGTCGTCGACCCAACTCTGTCCGACCGGATGCATACCGTGCGGGCCACCGTCGATGGTGTCGGGCTCTTCGCCATGACAGCTCGCACACTCAACCAGTGTGCCAATGTGACCCTGGAGAGCCGTGCTTTGCACATTGTCGTTTCCGTGAGATGCAGGAAAGATCGCGTGTGTCGATCCGTGACACGCGGAACATTGCAGCCCACCGTGCCCCGTCGAAAAACGGTACAGCGAGGTTCCCGGGAGCGGCGTATTGGGATCGGTTGCGAACGTGTCGTCAAGTGCTTCTCTCCACACCCCCGGAGAAGAGAAGGCGTCGGTGTAGCGGATCTGCCCGTTGTTGAGGACGGCCGTTCCCGTGTGGCAGTTCTGGCAGGTCGGCTCATCGAACCATCCTTCCCGCGTGTCGGCGCCGACGAGACTCATGCCACCGTGGCAACTCTGACACTGCATCGACAGGGCGCCATCAGTGGCGACCGCAGCGCCCATCGCTCCGCGGAGGCAGGCTGTATCCGAACCGGGGTGGCAGGTGTAGCAGGCGGTGCGATTGGCGGTGTCATCCAACGCCATGCCGGTGTCAGGGTCGGTCACGCCTGAATGGAGATTGTGGATAGCTTGGGTCAGGGGGGAGACCCCTGCCACGCCCGTACCCGGCAGGGCGTTGCTCGAGTGACAGGCGGCACACAGAATCGACTGGCCGCCAACAACAGTCGCCTCCAGGCCGTCCGGATCGAACGACAAGGCCGCCAGGGCGTCAATGAAGGCCGGGTTTCCCTCTTCCGTTTCGTCGTGCAACCGAAGGAGGTTGAGACGGTAGTCCCGTTCGACATTCCCATCCCACACCCACCCGCCGTTCGGCTCGGCATCAGGTCCGGACCCCGAACCGTGGCAGCTGCGACAGTCCATCTCGTCGGACACAGGAAGCACAACATCGGTTGAGGCCAATACCAAGCCGGCCCCGTCCCGCGCCACCAGGCGCATCATCGGATAGTAGTTCTTCGAAAAACCATCAGCATAGGGCGTGATCGGCACGCCTTCGGCCGTAAACCATTGGTGCCCGGCCTCCCACACCATCTCTTGAGGTGTATTGGCCGCCCCCGGCATGTCGAATCCGGCCAGGCCCTCATCGGGCGCCAGCCCGGCCCCGAAGAGATCACCGACATGATCCCAGAAATTGCTCTTCCCGATCGACGTGGTGTTGACCGAACCATCAGGATCAGCCACGGCTTCATACGTGACCGTCACCCCGTCCGGAAGATCAACGATATTTCCGGCAGGATCGATCAACTGTGCGTGGACCGTATTGTACGGCGGCAGAATGGCCATCACCGAATAGTCGGCGTCCATGCAGTGCATGCCGAGGTCATTCCATCCGACCAGAGTCCAACCGCTACTGCCGCCTCGTACTGCCACTGCCGACATTCCGATAACTAGGGCTATGACTGCACACCACACTACCGAGGTTCTTTTGAGCATTGCTATTCTCCCTGTTCCGTTTTGATAATGGCGCATATATTCAATAATGGATGTGACCTCTATCAATAAAACAGTGTGGGCAACCAACAAATCGAGACAAAGGAAATAACACTCGGGTTACGTGCGTTCTCAATATGGAAGAATGGCACTGAAAGGGGAAACATCATGCCAAGAATCAACCGTTATGTCGACATCGATACCGTAGAGCGAGAGGCCAAGAAGGACTACATCGACCGCCACTCGCCGTTCATTCACTGTGGAGACTCGGCCGCCGCCGGCGAGAAATTTGCCGTCACCGTCAAGGTCGGCAACGAATACGACCACCCGGACGACTTCGACCACTTCATCAATAACGTCGCGCTCTACAACGGCGAGACTTTGTTGGGACGGGCGGACTTCCCACCAGGAACCCTGGGCAACCAGAAGAGCCAGGTTGAGG
>CBDTUG010000285.1:0-3726 GCA_965363555.1 uncultured Thermoanaerobaculia bacterium | reverse complement strand
TGTTTCGTCGTCCGAACCGTCGTCAACGACGATGACCTCAAAGGAGGCAGGGAGGTCATCCTGCACTTCGAGTGCAGCCAGGGTCACCTGGAGCATCGGTCGCCGGTTCCGGGTCGGAATGACGACGGTCAGCGCCGGACGTGCGAGCAAAACCTCTCCTCTTACGGCAGCATGGCGGTCATCGCCTGCTGCTGTCCATTCTTTTCGATCCACATACGGTATTCGGAGGTCACCTTCTCGACTGGACCAGAAGCCATCAACCGTCCGCGGTCCAGCCAGAGGCACTGATTGCAGATCCTCTCGATGGCAGTGAGGTCATGAGACACCAGAACCGTCGTCACGCCCCGTTGCTGAAAGTCCATCATCCGTCGGTTGCACTTTGCCTGGAATCGCTGGTCCCCAACGGAGAGCACCTCGTCAAGCAGTAGAATGCTGGGGTCAACCGTCGTTGCAATAGCGAACGCAAGGCGCACCACCATTCCGGTCGAGTAGGTTCGAATCGGGTGATCTATGAAATCACCCAGCCCCGAGAAATCGACTATCTCGTCAACACGCTCGTTCATGTCCGCCCACGAATGCCCCAACAAAGCCCCGTTGAAGAAAATATTCTCGCGGCCCGACAACTCAAACTCAAACCCGGTCCCCAACTCGATGATCGGAGCGATCTCGCCTCGCATCGTCGCCACACCCTCCGAAGGCTGGAGGATCCCTGCCGAGATCCGCAACAGCGTGCTCTTCCCCGCACCGTTGTGACCAATAACCCCCAGAGTCACACCACTCTCAACCGTGAAATTGAGACCCTCCAGTACGCGCAACCTCCGGTAGCTCAGCTTCCGGGTCACACGCCGAATGGCCCATTCCTTGAACGAGGTAATTTCGCCCTCATTTGCGAGCTTGTAGTCCAAGGAGACGTTCCGGAATTCAATCGATGAAACCCGCATTATTCACCAGCCTCCAGCTGTAGTGCCGGATGCACAGCACCTCTCGGCGATTTCTCGATTCGCTCTCTCAACGTACCGTAAGTACGCCTTCGCTCGTTCATCTTGCGAGATCGCCAACAGGCACTACGCCTCCGGCCCTTCGCTTCGAACCCTGGTGAACAATGCCGGCTATATTTCAAAGCGCCTCACAGGTGGTGGTAAAAATTTCTGGACAACCGGTGAAATACCAACCATCCGACAACCAAGGCTACGACTGCGGAGATCACACTGGCCCGAATGACATGACCCGCGGGAAGTTGACCGAGATAGATGGGATCTCGAGCCAACTTAAAGAGGTGGGTCAGAGGGTTGGACCGTACCAACCATAAGAACCTATATGGAATGATCGAAATCGGATAGATGATCGGCGTCATGTACATCAGACCTATGGTGGCCACCTGGTACATGTGGGAGACATCTTCGAAATACACCGCCAACGCCGACAGCAAGAAAGACACCCCGAGCGTGAAGATACCGATGATCAAGAAAGCAACAGGAAGAAAGAACACCGCAGGACGAATCGGTGCATCAAGCACCAGCATGATGATGAACAGCGGGATGTAGGCCAGGCAGAGATTAACCAGGCCGGAAATCGTCGTCGAAATCGCAAAAATCGACTTCGGCACACGGACCTTTTTCATCAGGCCACCGTTCCATGCCAGGCTTGTCATCGAGGTCACCGTTGTCTGCGTGAAAAACCCGAAGACCAGATATTCGGACAGAAAGTAGACCGCGTAGGGTTCAACCCCTTCGAATTTGAATATCGTCGAAAAAACGATGGTCAGAATGATCATCAGCAGGAGGGGGTTGAGCATCGTCCAGAAAAACCCGATGACCGAACGCTTGTAGCGCACGGTCAAATCCCTCCGAACCAGACTGGCCAACAAGTGGCTGTGCCGGACGAGATCCCGCAATTCCTCCAGCGTACCGACTCGATGCTCGGCCGCATTGACCAGGACAGTTCCGGAACACTCAATCATCGGCGGATTCTACATCATTCCCCGGGAATGATGCGCTTCACACATGAAGGGTGAGTACAATGCAACCGACGATGGCAAACTCATCCACCCTGCCACTCTTCTCGGTTGTGATCCCAACACACAACACACTGGAACTGACAATGGAGGCCGTGGCTTCGGTGGCGGACCATGCGCCCCAGGACACCGAGATCATCGTCGTTGACGATGCCTCTTCGGATGGGACCTCCAAACAACTGGCAGGCCGGTGGCCGGAGGTGATCATCCTTCGAAACGAGGCATCGACGGGGTTTTCGGCATCGGCCAACCGGGGTCTCAACCAGGGCCGAGGCAAGATCCTTCTGCTGCTCAACAGCGATGCAGCCCTGTTTCCAGGATCGCTCCAGCCGATGTTTGATGCCTTCGAAAGCGATGACCGCCTCGGTATCGCAGGGGCGACACTGCAGTATCCCGACGGGTCAGCCCAGTGGAGCGGTGGGTCCTTCCCGTCCCTGCCCTGGCTCTTCGCGTTGACAAGCGGCATCGCCGTCTTCGCAGGCGCCCTCCCCTTCTATCGCCATTTCAAGAAACCGGGATCTTCAGGGGACGGACCGGTCGACTGGGTGACTGGCGCCGCAATGGCCATGAGACAGCAGGTTTGGGACGATATCGGCCCCCTGGACGAGCATTACCGCTTTTACGGCCAAGATCTGGATCTATGCCGCAAAGCCTCAAGGGCGGGTTGGAAGATTACTTTGATCCCGCAATTCATCGTCACCCACCATCACGGCGCCACAATTGGATCAAGCGACGGCGCAACTGGTCCTGCCAACCCCGAGCACCTATGGTCCGACATCCTGCGTTTCATCAAAGTCAACGAGGGGCCAAAGGCCGCCGGTCGAGCTCAGGCAGTCATGTCCATCGGCGCCAGATTCAGGCTGGGCGCCATGACGCTCTCCCTTCCCTTCGGTTCACAAGAAACACGAAAGGCCAATCGAGTTCGAAGAGCCGCCTTCCTTCGAGCAAAAAGATCTCTGCAATGACCATCCAACTGAAAGCCTCGGCACCGTGGTCCGTTTCGACTTCTTTGACCCTTTCGACCTCTGTGCCCCCCTGAACTCTTGTACTCTTCAACTCTTTCACTCTTCAACTATTTGACCTTTCGACTCGTCTCCCTCTCTCTTCAGTTAGTGATACCCTTGAAGGGTCCACCCCCAGGAGGCCGCCATGACACCTCGAACGGTTCTTGATTTCTACCGCCACGATGTCGAGGCCCCTCGACGCAGGCACTACACCCACCACACGCTCTCCGGCTCGAGATCCCTCTCGACCGAGGCTTTCTTCACCAACACCGCAGCCTTTGCCCAGGCACTGTCGGAACGGGGCATAGGGCGTGGGGACCGGGTCATGATCCTGATGGACAACCGCCCGGAGTGGCACATGGCGGATCTTGCCACCCTCTCCCTGGGAGCGGCCGATGTCCCTGTGTACGGCACCTTGACCGCGGAGCAGATCGCTTACCAGGCACGCGACTCCCGCGCGAAGGTCGCCGTCGTCGAAAACCAGGTCCAGATGGAGAAATTCCTCGAAATCAAGGACAGCTGCCCTGACTTGCAGTTGCTGATTCAAGTCGAGGACAACAAAGAACACGGCGCCACGTCGTGGAATGACTGCATTACCTCCGGAAATACCCACAAGGCTGGGCAGAATTTCTGGGATCGATCTGCAGCGATCAGCCCTCAGAACCTTATGACCCTGATCTACACCTCCGGAACAACCGGTGAACCCAA
>CBDTUG010000284.1:0-3731 GCA_965363555.1 uncultured Thermoanaerobaculia bacterium | reverse complement strand
CGGGCCGATGGACCTTCACTTGTCTTTGCCTGTGCCTTGTCCTCGGACCCCTGCTGTCTCCGTCTTCGCTTTGCGCTACAAGCTCCTAGACACCCCCGGTAGCGATCGTTTAAAGTTCAACTATGAACGATCCACAAGTGGTCTGGCGTTTAGGGCGGTGGGTCGCGAAGCGCATTCCAGGGAACGCGAGGTTGATCGCGTCGGATGTCTCTCTTGAAATAGGAATGAACGAAGGACGGATTGTCGGCGTCATCGGAATCGACACATCGCTGCTCGGCCGTGCCTTGAACTGCGAGCCATTTGGAGAGGACGATCTGATCGCCGAGGCGCTTGCTCTGGCAGAAGCCAATGAAATCCCGGAGGCGACGGTGATGGGCGCCGCCAAGGTGCTGCTTCAGGATCGCCTGAAGGCCTGGCTGCTCGATCCTGATCGTCGGCTTGAAACGGTCGACGGGATTCAGGAGTTGCGCCCGATTAACTCGATCTCAGCGACGCACGCCCTCGTGGAGTTGATACTCTCCGATCCTGATGGAACCACTGCAGCCGCCGTGTTGCCGAGTCTTGATGTGCTCTTGCGTCGAGCTGACGGTTTTCTCGACCTCTACGCGCCCCTCGGCCTCGCCGAGGAGGCGGATCTGATTGTCGCCAAGATCACCGGCCAACGAACCGCGGAAGAAATTGCTGCCCGGTCGCCCCACGAACACGATGACATCGTCAAGCTTCTGGCCGCACTGACCGCGTCCGGCATGCTTGAGGCGGTCCACGCCGCCGTGCCCGACTCATCGCCGGTCTTGATTGCGGCCCCTGAACCTTCAGCTGAACTCGATCGTCAAACTCCGGCCCGCAGGCTGTCACCCCTCCTGGTGCTTGCCGCTGTCGTCATCATTGCGGCTATGGCCATCACCGCTTGGTGGTTTGCATTTCGACAAGACAAAGCAACGCCACAGCCTGAGACTACGGGGCATTGGGCGGTCGCTGTCGATCTTGGTTGTGAGCCCCACGAGTTTCGCCGGCTGCTTCAGGTGGCCAGACGCCATGATGAGGTCAGGCCGGTCGCTCTGGCCGAGAGCGGCGAGAACGGTGACGGGACCTGCTGGCGTCTGGTGTGGGGCGATTTTCCAACGATGTCCCTGGCGGAGAGCGCCATCAGTTCGGTGCCTTCCTCGATTCGCCGCGAGGGCTTCGAGCCCCATGTCGTGGAGGTGGATGAAGGGGCGGATGCTATTGAGGATGGTAGCTGAACAGTGTCGATTGACGAACGATTCCAGGATTATGTCTCTCGGCCCTTGCCGGAAATTCTGAGCGAGCTGGTTCAGGAAAGAGCTACGGGTATTCTGACCGCAATGGGCGTGGAAGCCCACCGTGGCATCGTCCTGGTTGATGGAGAAGTCAAAGCGGCCCGTTCGACCCTTGAAGAAGAGAAACTCGGGCTGTTCCTGGTCGGCAAGCATTGGTTGGATGAAAATGATCGCTCCCAGGCGCTGCTGACCCAGGCCACCGCCGACGCGCCTCCTTTTGGTGAGGTCCTGGTAACCAGGGGCTTCATCACCGCATCGGAGCTCGAAGGGGAATTGCAGGATCTGGCCTTGACCATCATCCGCCGGGCGGCTTCCGACAGAACGGCGTATACGGAGTTTTTCGCCAACCCTGAGGGTGTGCAGCTTGATACAGTGAAACATTTTACGACCACTCAGGTCCTTCTGAACGTTGCCAGGGCCTTCGAGGACATCGAAGCAAAATACCGGCGTCTGGACGATCGAGGTTGCCGAGTTCAGCTGGTCGGAGACCTCAACGTGTCGCTGGAGGATCTTGAAGTCACACCTATCGAGGCGTTCGTTCTCAGTCGAGCCAAAGGCCGGCCCAGCCTTCGTGATCTGATTCAGGGTGCGTCCTTGCCCGAAGATGAGGCAGTCGCCACAATCTATACGCTGGTCATTGCCGGGTTGATAACGATTGGGGCGGATCGCCACGAGGCTGAGTCCGATGCCGAACCTCAGGTCAGGACCGGGCCGGAACTCAGCGAAAGTCAGAAGAGTGAACTCCAGGAGATCGAAAGGTTGGCCGAGGCGGCGCGCCGGACGGACCATTATCAGGCCCTGGGTCTCGAAAGATCGGCCACAGACGAGCAGGTCATCGACGCCTGGACATCGATCCGGCAGCGGTATGCCGTCTCCAGACATTCAGAACCCCATCTGGGTAAAGCTGGGCCATGGCTCGAGACGATTCAGGACCGTGCCCAGGATGCCTACCAGGTTCTTGGGGATCCTGCGACGCGGCGACGGTATAACTCCGTGATGGCAGGCGTTGACAAGGCCCGATCCCGGGCCGAAGGTCTACCGGTGGTGCCTGAGGTTGATCCCGCCGCCCGAACTGCCCTTGTCCAGGCCAACCTCAAGCGTGCCGATGAGCTGATCCGGGATGGCGAGATATTCAGTGCCCTGCAAATGCTGGAGCAGGCCTGTGCTATCGATGCCCGGCCCAGCGCCCTTTTGAAATTGGCCCAATTGCAGCTGAAGAACCCGAAGTGGGACGCCAAAGTCCTCAAAAACCTGCACAAGGCCCTGGAGGTAGATCCCGACTTCATTGATGCGTGGTTGGAACTCGCGGATTTCTGGCATAGACGTGGTGATGTCGAACGCCAACGCAAGGCGCTGGAAAAGGTGCTTTCCCTTGATCCAAAGCACCCGAAAGCGGTCGCAGATCATGCCGGGGTCGCTCCCAAGAAACCGTTATCTCGAATGCGTGGCCTCTTTCGATCGAAAAAGAGTTAGGAGGTTGTATTGCATAGAACCCCGATGCCTTTCGGGCGGCGCGAAGCCCCATTTTCGTTGAATTTTCGACCCGCACTCAGAATACTGCAACGAAAATTCGCCTCAATGGACCCTTCACGCCGCTCCGAAATCCGCTCGCGCTCTATGCAATACAGCCTCCTGGGGGCTCCTTCGAAAGGTTCGCGATGCCCATCGTGATCGACGGCAACAATCTCTTGCACAGCCTTCCGCCCGATCAGAGGTCCAGAGTGGCCGTCAGGCAGAGGGTCCTGGACCAGTCACGACGAGAGAAGATTTCGGTGACGGTTGTATTTGACGGCCCGCCACCTGACGGCACGCCTCCAACCGAACACCTGGGATCGGTGACGATCCTCTACTCGGGCCAGACCAGCGCTGACGATCTCATCATCAACCGCTTGCCGCCGGGGAGGGCCGCCCGCTCCTGGTCCGTCGTTACCAACGACCGTGGACTGGGGGCCAGGGCTCGCGAACGGGGCGCATCAATTCGAACACTGGCCCAGTGGACCGGCCGTCGAGGCGCCAAGGTCCGCCCCGGAAAACCCCGCCCGAAGCCCCCGCTTCGAGTGAAAGAGGTTGAGCAGTGGCAAGATGTCTTCAACGAGGGGAAACAGACTGAAGACGACCGACCCGAACGAGTGTTCAAACACAAACGACGACGTTAACCCGCACTTCTCACCAGTTTTCGTCACGAGGTCGTCGAGGTAGGGACCCACTCTGGGAGAATTCCAACCCAGATTGGGCATGTGCCCAGTGGTGTTTTCGATCCGAGGGGCGCGGCTTGTACCTGACAGTACGTAGGGACATCGCGCATCGCCCGAAGGGCGATCACGGCGAAGCCGCGGAGGTCGCGATGCGACCAGCGTGGGCTGGAGCACCCGGAGGTAAGAAAACGGCGCTGGGTGCGGTGCATCGGCGTCCGCAGTAGATCATTGGTGAGAA
>CBDTUG010000283.1:0-3741 GCA_965363555.1 uncultured Thermoanaerobaculia bacterium | reverse complement strand
ATCCGTCGTCGTCCTGGGGTTATTGGGGCTACCGGTTCTACCGGCCTTTTGATTTGATAGGGCGGATTGTTCGGTACGGCATTGCCGCGATCAAAGCTCGACGCCGGTAGGGCGTGTCGGCAATTTGGACTGCCGAAAATGGTGGGCCCAGGCCCACCATCATGAGCCACCGGCTTGATATCTCCATGCAGCCGAATATTGGCCTCCCAGGGCGAGCAAATCGTCGTGGGTGCCGCTTTCGGTGATGTGGCGGCCGTCCAAGACATGAATGAGATCGGCGTGGCGGGCGGTGCTCAGGCGGTGGGTGATGACGATAGTCGTGCGATTGACGATGTGGTTCTTGAACGCATTCAGCCACTCGGCCTCGGCCCACGAGTCCATCGCCGAAGTAGGCTCGTCGAGCAATACGATCTCGGCGTCTCGCAGAAAGGCGCGAGAGAGGGCAATCCGCTGCCACTCGCCCAGACTGAGTTCGGTGCCGCCGAACCACGGGCCCAACATGGTTTTTTCCCCTTCGGGGAGCTGATCGACAATGGATTGAGCGCCTGCCGCTTCGAGGGCCCTGCCGATGTTCGCCGGGTCACTGCCCGCCAGCAAATCTCCGTAGCCGATATTTTCTGCAACCGTTGTGCTGAATTCCAGAGGCGCCTGAAAGAGAACGGCGATCCGGCGGCGAAGGTCGGCCTGAGCAAGGTCCTTGAGGTCGATGCCGTCTATTTTGATCGATCCACGATCAGGGTCGTAGAATCGCAGCAGCAGCTTAAAAAGGGTGCTCTTGCCTGCGCCGTTGCGTCCGACCAGGGCGACCGTCGAGCCCGCGGGGATGTTGAGGGAAAAGCCCTCGAGGGCGGGGCGTTTTGCCGTTGGGTAGGTGAAAGTGATGTCTTGAAAAGTAATGGCCTTGGAAATCGGAAACGAAAGAGTCACGGGATCGGGCCGGTCGACGATTGTTGGTTCCAACGCCAAGAATTCGAAGAGATTGCCGAGGAAGAGCAGGTTGGAGTAGATCTGGCCGACGTTATCCAGTGTCGAGCGCAGCAGCTTCTGGCCCTGAAGGAAGGCCTGACCGTACATTGCCAACTGGCCGAGCGTGATCACTCCGCGAACGGTGTCCGCCAGCATCCAGATCAAGGATGCGCCCAGAAGGGTCAAGCCGGCAAGACCCGCTGTGACCCCCGCCCAGGCCTCTGAACGAGCCAGTGCGATTCGTTCAGAGCGGAGGCGGGACCTCAGGGTGGAAAAGAGGGTTCGGAAGTGCCCGGCAAGATCGTAGAGCCGAACCTCGGCGAAGACCTCCCTGGCTGACTGCATGTGTTCGAAGTAGGTTGACCGCCGTTGGTCCATCGTCGTGCCGACAGTCCATCGATGGCGGCGGACGATATAACGAAGGACGACCACGAAAGCCGGGAGGGTACTCAGAATCAACACGAGGGGCAGCCACCAGGCATAGGTCGTCAACACTGCGGCCATGGCGGCAAGGGTCAGCGCGCCCTGAAGCAGGGCGCCGAGCCCCTCGACCAGAGCCGTTGGCCGGGTCTGGGCGTCGAAGCGCGCGCGGTGGAGTGTGTCGAAATACTTCGGCGAATCGTAAAAGGCCATGTCGACCGCCGCGGCTCGTGCCTGGATCAACTCCCTGATGTGATCCCCGACCAACTCCGCTTGTGCGGTTCGGATCCACTGTGACAGGGCTCGCGCAACCTCCGAAGCCAGCAAGAGACCGGCCATCACAAGGGCCAGGAGGCCTGGGGTTCTCATGGCGTGCCAACCGGCGCCTGCGCCGGCCGCGGCAACGACGGCATCAACCAACCGGCGAGTCAGAAGGACAACGGCGACGGGCAGAACACTCTGCACGATCAGGAGTGCGACCCACCCTACGGTCCACCCTCCGGCAGCATGACGCACCAGGGTCAGGGCACGCGGCAGGTGCGGCAGCTGTTGCATTGCCTGCCGGAGATTGGGGGCCAGATCTCGTATGAAGTGGGCCATGGCTGGAGGCTAACATAGCAATTAGTTCGACAAATGCAACGGGGGATCTTCTTCAGGTGTAAACTCCGATGGATGGCTGAATCGCAGGAAGCAGGAGGCACTGAACAGACCTTTCCCGGTCGGGATCTCCCGTCGGCGGGGGTTTGTAGACGCCTGATAGCGGCCCTGGCCGACATGGTGATCTTCGTCGGCCTGAGCGTGGCCCTGTATTTGCCTCTCTTCCGGGCGATGCCCGATTTTCCAACCGACGGGACCGCGATCGACGCAGTGTCCTCGTTGGCTAGAGACACGTCGTGGTTGAGTCACGTTGCCGGAATTCTAGGGCTCTGGGTCGCGCTGTGGTGGTGTTACTTCCTGGTCGGCTGGGGCCTGATGGGTTGTACTCCGGGCAAATGGTTGCTTGGTCTTCGGGTGGTCGATCACCAGGGGCGGTGCCCGATCGGGGCGTCCCGTGCGGCCATGCGATTGTTGGCCTACATGGCTTCTTCGGTCACCCTGGTCGGAGGCCACATGCTCGCGGTGCTCCGCGGTGACCGCCTGGCTTTGCACGATGTTTTGGCGGGTACCCGAGTCGTCAGATGGAGGGGCCAGGCCCGGTTCAAAGAAGACGAAAAGACAATTGAACTACCAAAACACGGAGAACCCGAAGAACACAATTAAATCGCGAAGAGCGCGAAGTCAATTAAGAAAAAACTCCCCCAGTGTTCCCCAAGATGAAGAAATGAAATTGTCCCAGTGTTTCCTTTGCGCTCTTTGCGTGCTTTGCGAGAGAATGTCTTCTCACCGTGACTCTGCATTGACGCCGCCGATCAACCGAAGGTGCCCGTAGCCGGCCAAGCACCCCGCCCGGCCAACGAACCCAGAAGCACAGTTATCTCGCAAAGACCGCAAAGATCGCCAAGATGAAGAAATGAAATTGTCCCAGTGTTTCCTTTGCGCTCTTTGCGTGCTTTGCGAGAGAATGTCTTCTCACCGTGACTCTGCATTGACGCCGCCGATCAACCGAAGGTGCCCGTAGCCGGCCAAGCACCCCGCCCGGCCAACGAACCCAGAAACACAGTTATCTCGCAAAGAACGCCAAGCACGCAAAGATATATGAAAGGGGAATAACCTTGTTTTCCTCTGCGCATTTTCTATGATCCTGGAGGGTGGCTCTCTAAAACTCTTCCATGGCGTCAGCGTATTCGCGGAGCAGTTCGAGAGTCTTGGCGGCTTCTTCTTCGTTGATGGACCCGATGGCATATCCGGCGTGGACAAGGACGTGCTGTCCGACCTCAGCTTCCGGCAGCAGCATCATTGAAATCGAGCGACTGACACCGTCGAGTTCCACGGTTCCTTCATATTCGTCCCGGCGGATCAGTTTCATCGGAATGGCAAGGCACATCAGGTAGATTCTCCGTCATCGTCAGTTGTGAATTGAATACTCTCGATGTCCAGTTCGTCGCCCCCGGTGACCTCGAGGGGCATCGAACAGGTGGGACAGAGGCGAAGCCAGGAGCCATCCACTCGGTCCTCGATCACGCCGCAGGTCTGACAGTTCTGGGCGGCGGGACACCATCGAACCTCGAGCGAAGACGAAGCGTCAGGGGTGTCGATCGTCACAGCTTCCCAGGCGAAACTCATCAAATCGGGTTCGACCGCCGACAGTTCGCCTACCGCAAGATGGACCGTGTCCAGCCGACCGGTCCCGTATTCGGCTACTGCCTCGCGGCACTGGCGATAAACCTCAAGAGCAATCCCCATCTCATGCATCGA
>CBDTUG010000282.1:0-3754 GCA_965363555.1 uncultured Thermoanaerobaculia bacterium | reverse complement strand
CCCAAGCTCCTTCAACTGGGCAGCGTCAACGTCCGAGGGCGCATCAGTCAGAAGACACGACGCCGAGGTCGTCTTGGGAAAAGCGATGACGTCCCGAATAGAGTCCCGCCCAGCCATCAACATGATCATTCGGTCGAGACCCAAGGCAATGCCTCCGTGGGGCGGCACCCCATAACGAAAGGCCTCCAATAGAAAACCAAACCGCTCGTCGGCTTCGGTATCGTCGATACCTAAGGCAGCGAACATCTGCCGTTGCAGCTGTGCGCTGTGGATTCTGATCGACCCTCCCCCAAGCTCGATGCCATCCATGACGACGTCGTAGGCTCGGGCCCGGACAGCGCCCGGATCACTCTCCATCAATGCCTCGTCCTCCGGGAGAGGGGCGGTGAAAGGGTGGTGCATCGCGAAGTAACGGTCGTCGTCCGGCGAGTACTCCAACAGCGGAAAATCGGTGACCCATAGAAATTCGTGCCGACCCTCAGGGATCAAATCTCTCTCTGCCGCAAGGTGGACCCGCAGCGCCCCCAGTGCAGCAAAGACCACACGCTCGGGCGCACCGATCACCAGCAATAGATCGCCTTCAACGGCGCCGGCCGTCTCAAGGAAACGACGACAGCCGTCCTCTCCCAGTGCTTTTTTGGCCGGTGAGCCGATACCGTCGGCGGTGAGCTTGAACCACAAAACCCCGGCCGCACCGTAGGGTTTGACGAACTTGGTCAGTCCGTCGAGTTGCTTCCTGGAGTAATCGGCGCCCCCGGGTACGAGAAATCCCTTGACCCTGCCCTCCTGAGCCGCCGCCTCCAGAACCCGAAATCCACAGCCGTCACATTGTGGTCCCAGCTCCACTAATTCCAGCGCGAACCTGGTATCCGGCCGATCGGACCCGAATCGTTCCATGCACTCCTGGTAGGTCAAGCGCGGGAAGACCTTCGGAGGGTCGATGCCCACCATTGGGAAAATTCGTCCAAAAAGCTCTTCAATCAGGGTGTAGATGTCTTCTTCGGTAATGAAGGAGGCTTCGGCATCGATCTGGGTGAACTCCGGCTGGCGGTCGGCGCGCAGATCTTCGTCCCGAAAACAGCGGGCGATCTGAACGTACCGCCCGACACCGGCGACCTGCAGCATCTGTTTGAACAGTTGTGGTGACTGGGGCAGTGCGTAGAACTCACCCTTGTGCACACGCGAAGGCACCAGAAAGTCACGGGCCCCCTCGGGTGTCGACCGCGTCAGAATCGGCGTCTCGACTTCGAGGAACTCCATTTCGTCGAAGAAACGGCGTGCCTCGGCAACTACCCTGTGTCTGAGGATCAAATTGTTCACCATCTTCGGACGCCGAAGATCCAACGCCCGGTGTTTCAACCGCAATTCTTCAGAAGCGTTCGTATCGTCCTCGACGACGAAGGGCGGCGTCTCGGCCCGGGTCAGGACCTCGCATCGTGAAACCCTGATCTCGATCTCCCCGGTCGGTAAATTGGCGTTTGCCTGGCCCTCGGCCCGTTTTCTGATCGTGCCTTCAACTCTGATGACGTACTCAGAAGACAGTTGTTCACCATGCGAAAGCATCTCGGTCTCGAAAACCAGTTGTACGATGCCCGTTCTGTCCCTGAGGTCGACAAAAACCAGGCCACCGAGATCTCGACGGCGACGAACCCATCCAACGACCTCAACATCCTGCCCGATGTGCTCGGCGTTCAAGCTTGCACACCACGGTCTGTCCCACGCACGTTGTTTCATGTATCACCTTCTTCCCAAAAGATTCCGGACCTTCTCGACCACTGCGTCTTGAGCCACAGTTTCCTGCGTTCCCTCTCGAAGGTCCCGAACGAGCACACTGTTTTCCTCGATCTCCGACGGCCCCAGTATCAGCGCCACAGCGGCGCCGATCTTATTCGACCACTTAAGTCCGGCCTTGAGCGACCGACCGGTTACCTCCGCCGGCGCCCTCAATCCAGCATCGATCAACTTCGCCGTCAGGCCCAATGCCGGCGCCACCGCCTCAGGCCCCAGGGGCAGCACGGTGGCGACCGGAACATCCATTACCCGGCTCGTGAAATCATCGGGCAGCACGTCAATCAGTCGATCCTCCCCGATGGCAAAACCGATTCCGGGCACAGCCGCACCCCCAAGATCCGAGATTAAACGGTCGTACCGCCCACCGCCGCAGATCACCGTATCCTCGCCAAGGGCCGGCGAAATCACTTCGAACACGGTCCTCAGGTAGTAGTCCAGCCCACGGACCAATCGCGGCGCAAGTCGAACGGGTATTTCCAGCGCTTCCAGGCCCTGGGCCACGGCATCCACGTGGGCCTTGGCCTCATCACTGACGACATCAGCCACCGGGGTCGTGTGCGCCACCAGTTCGCGACAGCTTGGGACCTTGCAGTCCAGGATCCTCAGAGGATTCTCGGTCCAGCGCCGCCGACAGTCGCCACACAATTTTTCTTGATCCGGCGACAGTTCGTTCTTCAAGCCATCGACAAAACGCTCCCGGTCTTCCGGATCACCCAGGTTATTGAGTACGATGATCAAATCATCGAAACCCAGTGCCTTCAGAAACGTGTGGAGCGCCAGAAGAACCTCAACATCGGCCTGGGGCGTCGATGCTCCGAGCAGTTCGATTCCGATCTGAGAGAACTGTCTGAAGCGCCCTCGTTGCATCTTCTCGTACCGGAACATCGGCCCCATGTAGGACAGGCGCATCGGCTGGGGTCGCTGCCCGAGCCCGTTCTCGATAAAGGCCCTGGCCACCCCGGCCGTTCCCTCCGGACGCAGGGTCAATGAACGTCCCTTGCGGTCGGCAAAGGTGTACATCTCCTTGGAGACGATGTCCGTCCCTTCCCCAACGGTGCGCACGAAGAGCTCGGTCGGCTCCATCACCGGAAGGCGAATCTCGTCGTATCCGAAACCTTCGAAAATCCGCCGCGCCTCAGCCTCAACCACGCCCCAAAGGCGTGATTCCGGCGGAAGAATATCTCTCGTTCCTTTAACTTTACGAATCATCACCAATCTCCAAATCTAATATTCGCGGCCCAGTCCCTCGTTAAGGTAGCGCTCCTTGTACCTGACATAGTTCATTGCCGTCCCCCGGGCTCTGGCGTACTCCTCATCCGTCAGTGCCCTTTTGACAACGGCCGGCACTCCGACGACCAACGACCTCGGGGGCGCCTTGAAGCCCTCCCGGACGACCGCCCCCGCTGCCACCAAAGAACCCTCCCCAATGACGGCGTCGTTGAGAATTTTGGCGCCCATGCCGATCAACGCGCCCGAACCAATCGTACAGCCGTGCAAAATCGCTCCATGGCCCACGCTGACCTCATCCTCCAACAGGGTCGCACACTGTTGGTTCTCCACATGCACGATCACGCCATCCTGGAGGTTGGAACGATCCCCAACCCGAATCCAGTGGATGTCCGCCCGGAGAATCACATTGAACCAGATGGACACATCATCGCCCAGAAACACCTCACCCAGCACCACCGCACCCGGCGCGAGGAATACGCGGGCCCCGATTTTCGGAACCTTGTTTTCGAACGAAATTACAGACATCACACTGCCCCTTACCGAGCGCCGGAAACTATCACAGGGTCAGCAGACCGGCAAGGGAGCCAAGTGCCTCTTTTTAAGGAACCTGTGGAATCTCGAATGATGGACCTCATTCGAAAGCTGTTGAATATCAATGAGATAGCTTTAAGTTGTTTAATTTCAATTAGTTAAAAAAATCTCGGTATTTGTGCCATTATTTGAAAGTTCTTGT
>CBDTUG010000281.1:0-3761 GCA_965363555.1 uncultured Thermoanaerobaculia bacterium | reverse complement strand
GGGCGGTGCGCGATGTCCCTAAGTACGACTCCGCGGAAACCCTTGCCTTCCTAGAGCTTATCAAAAAACTACTCGTTTCCGCATCGGGAACCGCGCAGCCCCCAACTGGACTTTCCGGATGGGAACGGGCTAGGAGGGTGTAGGGCATTGACGGAGGATGGGACCCGCACAATGTCAGTGGCGCTGAGGACATCGTTCCCGTAACACTGATGTCATTCTCGGTTGAGTAAAAATCCGTCCCGTTTATATCGAGGCCCCGCTCCGGCGGGGTCTTTTTTTCGCAGTAAATAACTGAACTCTTCAGTGATTTACACGAAGTACATTTGAATTTTTCTCTACACCGGAGTGACAAGATCTGGGGAGTTGCGCGACTCTGTTGTATGGAGTCTATGGTTGTCTCGGCTGATATGGTGGAAAGGGGTTTCGGGAAGGGGGAGCGGATTATTCCTGAGGATTTGCTCACACATGATCTGCTTCGGATCTTCACTGAGGTCAAGGATGGAAACATCCGGGCATTGGAAGAGCTGTATGCGAAGGTAGCCACGCGCCTCTATGGTCTGGCGCTGTGGCGGACCGGGTCCTCCGAAGATGCCGCAGATGTGGTCCAGAGTGTTTTCGTCTATTTAGCCGAGAACAGGCAGCGATTGTCCGCTGTCAGGTCGCCGGAGAAGTGGTTAATGACCCTGACCCACCGGCGGGCCATTGACCTCATTCGTGGCCGTCAGCGCCGTCAGCAGGCGCCATTGGCGGAGGTCGCTTTCCTCGAAGGGCCAGGGGACGACCACTCGCGCTCGATAGACGCCGTTCAGGCGTCCGCACATCTCGCGCGTCTCCCTGCTGCGCAGAGGGAGGTGATTTACCTCCGCCAGTTCGAGAACTGCACGTTTGCCGAGATCGGCCGGGTTATTGGCGTGCCCACCTTCACCGCCGCAAGCCGGTATCGGTTGGGCATCAAGAAACTTCGTCGCCTCATGGGGGTTCGATGAGAAACGAAAATACAAGACCGTTCGAGGGATTTGAGAGGCCGTTTCCCCCGCCGGGCCTGCGGGAGCGGACCCTCCGTGAGGCGGGATTGGCTTTGGTCCGTCCCCCAAAGAGGGAATTCTGGGGATGGATCTGGGAGAGTGCGTGGCTCCGGCTGGTGTGGGCTGGCGGAGTTGCGGTGCTCCTGGTGAGCCACGTTGTGATTTCGAACCCCGGCAACCCGGTGAGTTACGAATCCAACGGGGCAGGAATTCCCGTCGCAGCAAACCACGAGGACGAACTCTCCGAGATTGTTGATCTGCCGAGAATCATCGCTTTGCGGCCCAGCCTCATGGGGTTCCGACCTGTCAATGCTCGCCTGGGAGGCAGAACAGCAGAAGGAGATGTGTCATGAGAGCAAATTCCAACCGTTTCAAGACCAGAGTTCTATTGGCCGCCGCCGTCATCGTCGTTTTGGCCGGTTTCTTGGGTGCCAGGCTGATCGCACGGTCGAGAGTGGCGTCAGATCCCGGGCCTCTGGCGGGTAAGGCCGTTGTGCCGCCGGCGCTCGCGCTTGATATCAGCGCGCTCGAAGTACCGTGCTGGTCGTGCCCATCTGCCAAAGAATGGCCGGTGACCTTTCAGACCGATCTTGATATCCTTGCGCCACTCGGTACCGGAGAACAGAATGCGGGCCTTTGGTTCAAGGATTTCGCGAAGCCCGACGGACCGCGGTTCGAAGAGGCCGTGGCGATGATGGCACGCCGAGTCGATCATGCGGGAGACCTCGGCAAGATTCTTCTGTGTGATGACCCTTTGCTGATCGAGGCTGAGCCATGGTGTGACCAGGCGACGATGCATTTCTATCCGGACATTTTCCCCTTGGAAGGATTTTCGACCCGGATACCGAATTTGGTGGTTGCCTTGACCTTTGCGAGGTCGTGGATCGCTCGAGGTCTTGATCAGGAGGATCCACAACGGGGAATCGAGGACTGCCGCCGCGCGATCCGCTTGGGCCGCCTGCTTCGACAGGAGGACGTCACGATCATCAGTGATCTTGTCGGGCTGGCTTGTATTCACATCGGTGCACGGGGCATGTATGACATTGCACTTCGGGCCGGGGATCTCGAGATGGCCCTTCTGGCATCGGTGGTTATCGGTGAGGTGGCGCCCCAGCGCCAGATGACGTCGGAGCGGGTGACCCGTTTCGATTTTTCGCCATACATCCGCAAGACGGAGACCGGAGACTACAGGGTCGACATGCCGGATGGTGTGCTGGAGAAAGCACTTGATGGGGTCGATACATGGACAGAGCGTCGGTTCTACGGAGAAGCTGTTTTGGTGGCCAATTTTACGCGCTTTCTTGGAACTGAGGACCAACAACGGGTAGCGAACGAATTTCTGGCGGGCCTTTCCGCCTCCGAAGACCCATTTCTGGTTGAGTTCGCAGCATGGGCCATGGAGAATGAACCCGACGAAGCCTTCATGAAGGACGTGATGGGGTTGCGGTGACGGCGGTGGCTCGACCTCTCAACCACGGCAGCCCTCAAAAAGGCGAGAAGCCGCTATCCCCCCAGGCCTGTTCACGGATGCCGTTATAGAGCTGTTGCAGGGCTTCGAAATGCTGGCGTTCCCACTCGGCGAGGAAGTTGTAGAAGTCGCAGACCTCACCCTCGTCGGCGCTTTTTGCGGCGCCGGCGAAGTACTGGATGGCGCGGGACTCCAGGGTCATGCCGACCGACAAAACACCCATTTCGAAGTCGGTTCCTTCGGCTTGTTTCTGGAACTCGGCCGAGAAGATGGTCGAAGTGAAGGCCTTGAGGTCAGGGTCGCGGCGGGCGATGTTGAAGGCCTCGATGCCTTTGTCTTCGTAGTTGCCCATCACATCCTGAAGGTAGAGTTTGTGCTGTACCTCATCGTCGGCAAGCTTGCCGAAGATCTCCTGGACGGCGGGTTTATCGGCCTTATCAGCGGCCATCGAGTAGAAGGTGTAGCCGTCGACCTCGATCTGGTAGGCCCGCTTGAGGACATTCTTGATTTCGTCTTTGCTTGTCATCTAATCACCCCTCGTTATCAGCCTCAAGCTGATTATTGAGTTGCTTGAATAATTCACCACAGAGACACAGAGGGCACAGAGGAACACAGAGGGCAGCCCGGAGGCGCTCCGGGCGTCCACCCACCCGCTGCGCGGGCACATCTGAAGACCTGCCCGTCGCCCTTTGCGCAAGCGTCTTGTTCGCCAAGTAGGCCTTCAGAGCTCGGGCTTCGCCCGATCGGGCGGACCATGCCGACCCGCTGTTCAGACAGTGTGTATCCGAGCCCGGCTGCACGCGAAGCGTGCTGAGGCTAAAGAAGAGAGGCGAGAGACAAGACTCTGTTCTTGGATAGCGCTTCTCTTTTTGCCTCGCGCGGACGGGGTTCGCAAGCCGAACGTGTACTTGCGAAGCCGTTGGGACCATCCTCTGTGTTGTCTTTCTCTGTGTGCTCTGTGTCTCTGTGGTTATTTTGTTTCGGAGTAGTGCAAGCCCCTTTGCCGGCAGTTGATCCACCGAAACTGATCGGTCCCTCACCCGACTGCCAACGCTTCCCGGTCCAGCACTTCCGGTGGTATTGCCGCCATGTCGGCGGGTACCCAGGCGATGGCGCCGGTCGGACAGAACGGTACGCATTGTGGGTCGCCGCCGCACAGATCGCACTTCTGCACGCAGTGATAGGTCTCGTCCCACAGCATGTTGCCGAAGGGACAGGCGGCGACGCACATCCGGCAGCTGATGCAGCGTCCACGATCCATGTCGATG
>CBDTUG010000280.1:0-3764 GCA_965363555.1 uncultured Thermoanaerobaculia bacterium | reverse complement strand
GGTGATTGCGGCCGCCGTCCTGGCATTCCAGGCGGCGGCCGCCAATACCGCCTCGTATGCCACCCACCACGAAATCAAATCTGAGCACCAGGTCCTCGCCGAACTCGTCGCCGCAGAGTGGCCAAACCTGGAGTTCTCTTCACCGCTGGCGGATGCGGCTCGGGTGATAGCCGAAGCCGGCGCAGATGGGCGAAGCCCGTCCAGTGCTTCAATCAGAAAGGCCCTTCACGACGCCGGACTGCCCGAGGGCACCGCCGTTGCCGCCACCGTCGCGACAACCGAGGGCGGCACCGCCGACGTCCTCGACCACCTGAGGGCGAGTGTGAGAGATGCGGAAACGGTGACCCATGTCGGTCTGGGACGGGCTCCATCGTCAAGGCCCCCCTTTCGGTGGCAGTGGACCATTCTTCTGATTGATCGACGAATCGACCTGATGGAGCAAGTTTCGGCGACCTACCAACCGATGGCCGCCTTCCCCCTGCGATTCGAGCCACGAACCGGTTGGCTTCATCCCAGAATTCTGGTCCAGTATCCTGGGGGTCGAACCCGGAAAATGACCCCGGTCAGAAGGGAAACTGGCTGGTTCACCGTCATTCCGGTCGGCTCCGAGGTGGGGACCGTGGTTGTGCAAATCTTGGCGGAAAACGAAGTCGGGCCTGGCGTCATTGCCGTTATGCCGATTCGCGTCGGTGCCGTTGCTGCCCAAACAGAGCAATTGAGATACGCCCCTGCCGAACAATTTGAAATCTCCGAACCCAGGGCCGCTGCCCTCTTTCTGTGGGAGACCGTCAACTCCGAACGCGTCGATCACGGCCTCGACCAGCTGGAATGGGATCTCCGATTGGCGGATATCGCCACGCAGCACTCAATGGACATGCTGCAGAGTAATTTCTTCGGTCACCGCTCACCCAACCATGGAAATCTCCGGCAGCGCCTGGTGGCCGCTTCATATCACGCGACCATCTCTCGAGAGAATCTTGCCCTGGATCAGAATCTGACCTCTGCCCACCTTTCGCTGATGGCCAGCCCGGGACATCGATCCAATGTCCTGGCGTCAGACGTGACTCACATCGGCATCGGCGCCGTCCGACAAATGTCGTCGGAAGGTCCACCCCTGTGGATTATCACTGAAATTTACGCATACTCTCCAGCTGATCAACCATGACCCGATCGGCCCGGATGTCGTTGACCTGGTTGATCTGAACCAGGGTCGTCGGGCTGGTGAAGTTGACCTCGGTCAGGTGCTCTCCGATGAAATCCAGGCCCAGAAGGTGGAGCCCCAGGGGATTGAGGTCAGCAGCAACCTTGGCACAGCATTGCAACTGCCGTTTCGTCGGCTCAAGCCGGGCCGCTGTCGCGCCCTGGTGGAGGTTGGCCAATCGAGACCCATCAGCAGGAACTCTGAGGACCGAGCCAAGGACCTGATCACCCAGGGTTAGAATCCTCAAGTCGCCGCTGTCCTCGATTGCCGGCAGGAAAGGCTGCACGATCACCTCAGGCGCCCACTGATCCCAGTAGGCCCGAAGGGCCGCCGGATCGACGTCCGAGTGAACGAACGAGATCCCGATGCCACAGTATGTGTTTTTCGGTTTGCAGACTGCCTCACCGTCCTGGGCCCTGACCGCGGCCACAAGCTCGTCGAACGACGTACAGATGATCGTGGGCGCCGCAAATTCCGGATAGCGCATGGCGATCGTATGTTCACTGAGTTCATAGGTCGCCGGAGGCCGATTGATCTGCAGGATCGACTCTGGGGCGGCGATAAAGTGGTGGTGATGTCTGACAAATAACTGATCGACCGGCGGGTCTTTGCGGTGCAGAATCACATCGTATTGACCAACATCGGCTGTCCGTCGATCCCCAAGTTCCCAGAAGGGTTCGCATGAGGCGTCTGCCGATTCAATCGTCTGCACCGGCAGGCCGGCCAGATAAGCCCCGGTTTCCAGATCGGCGTCGTGCGCGACCAGGTCAAGGTAATCGACGGCGATCCCACGTTCCAGCAGTTCACGGCTAACGCAGACTCCCAGGTCAAAGACTGGGTTCAGCGCAGACACGGGGTCAGCAACGATCAAATAACGTGTTCCCATCAGACCTCCATACCAGACAACACACAACGGCCCCAGGAGATTCTCTCATTGACCGGCAGCCCAAGAATAGCGAACATGAATCATGATCAACGCCACCCCAGTTCCAATCCTGTCAGATAATTATGTTTGGGTTCTCTCTCGCCCCGATAGCTCCAGTGCCGTCATCGTCGATCCTGGAGAGGCCGCGCCGGTATCGGAGTTCCTCGAATCATCGGGCCTCCAGTGTGCCGCGGTCCTGCTGACTCATCACCACGCCGATCATGTTGAAGGCGCTCCCGAGATCGGGGAAACCTGGAAATGTCCGATTTATGGCCCAGCCAATGAATCGATCCAAGGCGTCACCCACCCTATCAGCGGGAACGACACCCTCGCCGAGGCGGGCCTGACCTTCGAAGTGCTCTCGGTCCCCGGACACACTCGAGGTCATGTGGCCTTTGTCGGTCACGGTCACTTGCTGTGCGGCGACACCCTGTTCGCCGGTGGGTGCGGACGCATCTTTGAAGGAACACCGGCCCAGATGTTCGCTTCGCTGAGCTGTCTGGCCGCCCTGGATCCCGAGACCCGCGTGTGCTGTGCGCACGAATACACAGTCGCCAATCTCGAGTTCGCAGTGGAGGTCGAGCCCGGGAATGCCCAACTCGTCGATCGCCTGGCTTCGGCCCGCGTCACCCGCTCCGCAGGTCGACCGACGGTGCCATCTATCCTCAACGAAGAGTTGGTCAGCAATCCTTTTCTGCGATTCCACCACCCGGAGATCATTGACGCAGCGTCCCACCATGCAGGCCGACGACTCAAGCCGGGCCTCGAGGTCTTTACGGAGGTTAGACGCTGGAAGGACAAATTCTGATGCTGCCGACTGTCGCTGTCGCTGATTCTGAGGCGGTCGCTGGCCCGGCCCCTGGTTCCAAACCCGGCCTTCGGGGCCGCGCAGGCGCGACCCCGCTCGGTCATTTCCCGGAGGGGGCTGCGTTTTGGAAGCCGGGAGATCCTCACTCCTCCGGGAAATGACCTCGGCGGCCTACGACGTCGGCCAAGACTCTGTTGCTGACGCGGCCCCCGAGGATTGCCAGGTGTCGGCTTTCTTCGCACCGACGTCTTAATCGGAAGGTCTGCCCGATGAAGAAAGCCGCACCAGGCACGTCCCGTCCGGGGGAAAGGGCGCTCTCATGTTGAGGCGTCACCGCCGTTCCTGATTCCCCAGCGTACATCATGCCCTTCACTACGGTTCACTCGCCGAGCATAGGCAACAATTTACCGTCTTTGTGCAGGCTCCTGGCCTCGACGAATCCTCCGATGAACCGGTCCCCGACGAAAATCATCGGAACTGTGCGCCAACCGCCGTTTTCTTGGGCAAGGCGCATCCTCAATTCGGGATCCCGATCGAGGCGGACCTCGGAAAATTCAATGCCCAAATTGTCGAACAGCCTTTTCGCGGCTATACAAAAGGGGCAGACTGCTGTTGAGTAGATCGTCACTTCGGTCATTTCAAGCCCTCCATGGCTCATTCGAATGAACCACCGGTTCACCCCTTCAATTCCCCCAAAACCAGAAATTGGTTACAATCCGCCAATGACAACTTCAAGAGACCGACTGAGACTCGTGCTACTCCAGATCCGAGACCACCGGGAAAGCCTGATGCAAGAACGCAGGGCGTTCATAGAAAGATGTTTAGTCGAC
>CBDTUG010000279.1:0-3770 GCA_965363555.1 uncultured Thermoanaerobaculia bacterium | reverse complement strand
CGGCATTGATTATGACGTGACGGTGGCCGGTGTCCCTCAGTGCGCTCTCGATGGTTTGTTTATCAGGCAAGACAGCCTGTTGGTTCTTGAAATTCCAGTGACGTCCGACGGTGTCGAAGGTGATGTCGAAGGCGCCGTTGGTGAGTTGCGAGACACGAAGAGAACGACGGATCAGATTGAAGAGTTCCTGTGACACTTTGACAGGCGCCGATCCGGCGGCATTGTTGATTGCACTGGTTTCTGAGTCCTCGCTCCAGCTGGAAATCATTTTTTCGACCCGGTCGATCTCTGCCCATCCTGCATCGATCGCCTCGTGTGCGCTCTTTTGAGTCGCGTGCACCACCGTGATTTCGAAGCGAGACCCCATCTTTGCATTTTGCTCGGTGACCGTGGCCGCAGGGGCCGCCGCCGACCAAACCAGCAAAGCCGATATCGTGCTTGCGAGGAGGACGTTCCCCAGAATCGAATTCTGTCTCGAGTGAATGCTCAAAATTTCGATACACTTGGTTGCCAAAAATGATCTCGGTGAGGCAGAAATTGGAAGCATCACCAATGGTACCACCTGTGAGGAATTTTAAGGGTAGATTCACCCGAGAGCAACACCAAGGGCACCCTGGCATTTTCGGCCTCCCGGCCGATCCGTTTGACCGGGGGGTAGTTTGAGTGTAAGTTTTCCTCCTTCCACGAGGAGGTGGTACAGCTATGTCGCCAAATGGAAATCATGTATTCACATCGGAAAGCGTGACCGAAGGGCATCCGGACAAGATTGCCGATCAGATCTCCGACGCAGTGTTGGATGCGGTCCTGGCCCAGGATCCCAATGGACGAGTAGCCTGCGAAACCATGGTGACGACCGGAATGGCCTTTATCGCCGGCGAGATTTCAACCAATACCTATGTTGAGTTCCCCCAACTGGTGAGAGAAACGATCAGGGATATTGGATACACCCGAGCCAAGTTCGGCTTCGACTCGGAAACCTGTGCCGTCATTTCGTCAATTGACCCCCAGTCGGGAGACATCGCCCAGGGCGTCGATACCGGCGGTGCAGGCGACCAGGGACTGATGTTCGGTTTTGCGTGTGACGAAACCCCGGAACTGATGCCGATGCCGATTCAAATGGCGCATGCCTTGACTCGGCAGCTCAGTCAGGCCAGACGTAATGGAGTCCTGGACTGGCTTCGACCTGACGGCAAGAGTCAGGTCAGTGTGGAATACCGGGATGGGCGTCCGAGCCGCATCGATGCAGTCGTCATCTCTTGCCAGCATTCCGAGGAAATCGGCATCAATGACCTCCGCTCGGATGTCAGGTCCAAGATCATCGATCAGGTGATACCTGCTGAACTGGTTGACGAACGCACTCACTACTACATCAATCCGACGGGTCGGTTCGTGACCGGTGGCCCACAGGGCGACTGTGGCCTGACCGGGCGGAAAATCATCGTTGACACCTATGGAGGCGTCGGCTCTCACGGCGGTGGCGCCTTTTCCGGGAAGGATCCCTCCAAGGTTGATCGGTCGGCGTCCTACCGGGCTCGCCATGTCGCGAAGAATATTGTCGCAGCAGGTCTGGCCGGGCGGTGTGAGGTTCAACTGGCCTATGCGATCGGTGTCGTCGAACCGGTGTCAGTGATGGTCGATACCTTCGGAACGGGCGAGGTCGAGGACGATCGGTTGACTCGGGCCATCCGCGACGTCTTCGATCTGACCCCCCGCGGCATCATCACCGAGTTGGATTTGCTGCGGCCGATCTATCGGAAGACTGCGGCCTTCGGACATTTCGGCCGGAGCGAGCCTGAATTTTCATGGGAGCGTACAGATCGGACCGCTGACCTTCGCACTGCATGTGGCGTGTGATGTATGCCGTTTCGGCGTTGCAGTGTCATCTCTGACCTGTTTGCAACGACATCTCGGGCATGATCATTGCAATCGTGCAGGTGTGACGACGGCCTGACCCGGCCGTCCAAGAGATGATGAGTCGTTTGTATTTCTCAGCTTTCGTGCACCTCGGGGATGCCAGAGGCCCGGCCGGGCCTGGGTATCGGTGAGCAGTCAAGACATTTCTGTCCCGCCTCGGATGTCATTCCGGAGGCGATATGCTGCCGCAACTGTTGTGTTCGTTGTCTTGGTTCTGGCGATCATATTTGTTTTCGGACATTTGATTGCCGGCTCTCTGTCCCAGCGGTATCTGGAGGATTTGCTTCTCAGCTCCCGGCAGGACGCCGAACGAATTGCCGACCAGTTGGGTGACGGCGAAGCGCTGGCAATCGATCTTGAAGGTACGAGCCATACCCGAGAGGAACTCTACAAGACTTTGGACGGCGTGGCCCAGCGGCGCATGGTCGAGTTCGTCGAGGTCTTCGACAAGGACGGGAACGTCGTCTTTACATCGGAGTTCACGTCAACCGAGGATATCCCGGGGACTGAGATCGATCACCTGGAGATCAAGGGTGGCGTCAGCGACCGGCAGGTGACCGAGGTTGAAAACGCCTTTCGTATAGCCGTGCCTATCGGCGAGGTTGGCGAGGTCGTCATGCACCTCAGTCGCAACGAGTTGACCGGACGCGTTTCGCATTTGCGACGGGAGCTTTTGGGAAGCACGGTCGTGGCCGCGGGCCTGACTCTGCTGACACTGGTAATCGCCTTTGGCTTGATCTGGGTCCTGATCCAGCGAACCCGAAAGCTCGAGGCCAGAAACCGACATGAGCAGGAAATGGCGACCTTGGGCACCTTGGCCGCGAATCTGGCCCACGAGATCCGGAATCCGTTGAACTCTATCAATCTCAACCTGGAACTGGTCGAAGAGGACCTTCAAGGTGGAACCGCTGAGAGCGCCGCGGTCTCCCTGGCAGATACTCGAAGCGAAGTCAATCGATTGGGGCGCCTGGTCAGTGATTTCCTGACCTATGCCCGTCCCTCGGATGTGTTTTTCGAGGTCGTAGACCTGGCTGACCTTGTTGTCGGAGTTCGGGATTTCCTCGCCGCGGAAAGCCTGGAACGTGGTGTGGGACTTCGACTCAAGGTCGCTCCGGAAGAGATTGTCGTCAGGGGAGACAACGGTCAGTTACGTCAGGTTTTGATGAATCTGGTACTCAATGCCGTGGAGGCAGTGGAGAACCTTGATACCGATCGGCGTCTCGTGAATCTGGTCGTCGAAACGTGTGAGGATCAAGCCGAAGTTGCTATCCGAGACCTTGGGGATGGGGTTGCCGAGGAGGAACTTGAACGGATTCGGGACGCTTTCTTCACAAAAAGAAGAGGCGGATCGGGCCTGGGTCTGGCGATTGCCGAGCGTGTGATTGATGCTCACGGCGGGCGTCTGACTCTCGAAAATTTGAATCCCTCGGGTTTTGAGGCACGGGTGATCTTGCCCCTCTCGACGGAAGATGACAAGATGAGCCGATCAACGGTCGCGATCGGGCCGTGATCTTTATGGAGGTCTGAAATGCAGACACGTTTCTTGGTATTAGTTTTCGGGGCCGTAATGGCTTTTGGCGGTGTGACTGCCGACGCTGAATTTCATGCGAGCGACCTGATCTATGTTCCGGTTGTCGCTCACACCGCCGGGGCTAATGAAAGCGTCTGGCGGTCCGACGTGATGATCTCAAACGTCGAAGCCGAGGATTCGATCGACGTTGCGATAGTTTTTCTGCCCTCGGGTCTGAGGAACAACTCCTATCTCTTCTCTGATCGGTCAGAGTGGGTCGGAGGGCGGGCGTCCGACAGTTTTGGCATCATTGACGAACGGTTGGCAGATATTCCCCCGGGCGGTT
>CBDTUG010000278.1:0-3775 GCA_965363555.1 uncultured Thermoanaerobaculia bacterium | reverse complement strand
GGAAACCGCCTATGGATGGGTGCCCAGCGCAGTGTGGGGCGAGTACGTGCAGACCTTACCGGCCGGTTCGTTGTTTTCTACCCGTTTGGATTCAGTCTGTGTCTGCTGGACCCGGACCCATGCAGACGACAGCGTAGATTTTGAAATTGTGGTCTATTCCGGGACCGAAGCCTACCCGGGGCAGAGTGAACTCTTCTCCTTCCCGGCTTCCGTGGATGTTGTGCCGGAGTGGCCCGATGGGACTTTCGTCGAGGTGCAAATACCCTCCGAGGCTCCTTCTCTCGGGGCGGGACGGCATCACATTGGTGTTCGCTGGAATCCTTCGGTCGACCAGTTCTTCTTCGTGTGTGCCGACCAGAGTCAAACCGATACGCCGGCAGCCGGGTTTTTCCGGGATGACCGTTCCGAAGGCGAGTGGGGTTCTCTCCTCGATTCGTCGGACCCGATCTTTGCGGACCACGCGGCCATGATGGTCCGGGTCCGTGCGCATCACGTGGCATGGATCCCGACTGCGGGGCCGGTGGGTCTCGTGGTCTTCGTGTTTTTTCTCGCGATCTCGGGCTGGGTTGTTCTGCGTTCTCGCTGAGGCGGCTTCAATGAAGCTGGTCTTTAAATGAAGTGAAAGAGAGAGGTTTGAGTCAGTCTTTTCTCGAGGTCTGCGAAGGCTTTGAATTCGGTGGCGAATTTAGAGCGGAAAACCTCAAGGGTGTCCTGGAGAAACCGCCGATGCTGGTCGATTGCGAGGACCACGGCCGGGTCCAAATTTTCTTCCAGGCCTTCGAGCGCCCCGAGTTGAATCTCCCGGTCGTTGATGCCTCCGAGAACGTCCTGCAGGCGCTTGAGGTCCTCGATGAGGACGTGGCTCTGATCGGGTTCGAAGAGTCCTCCGAAGAACTCCAGAAGGTACCTGAGCTTCTTGCCGTCGATGCGTAGACGGTGCAATTGTTCAGCCTGGGGTTCCTCTGGCAGAGCGATTCCGTGTTTGAGCAGCCGCCTGTGAGCCTTGAGAATGCGGGCCGCTGCGACCGGGGCAATCGGTTTTGATGCCTTTGTGGAGAGTATTTCTTGGGGCGTCTCGAGGAAATTCTTCCAGTGAGTCAATAGGACCGGAAACCAGGGCATGCGGAGATCCTTGGCGACCAGGGCTCGGGCCTCGTCACGGAGCCGGCGGACGAGGTTTTCAAGGGGGCCGAGAGGGACAGTCTCGTCGGGGCTTGAGGATTCTCGATCCTCAACGATGGCCTCCAGCCAGACATCGAGGTCTCGGCATGTTCCGGTGATGTCACCGATCTTTCTGAATCCTTGTCGGAATTCTTTGATTGCAGCCTTGGGGAAGACGCCTGGCACCTGACCCAGGATCGTACGGGTCCTGCGTGTAGCGACTCGGAGGTCGTGAACGTCGTCGGGGTTGGTGCCCTGAAGTACTCGTTCCGCAGAGACCTCAATCTTCGCCAGAAGATCGCTGAGGACCTCGCGAACGGCTCGGTCGACCGTGTCGTCGATGGTTGACGTCATACCGGGCAGGATAACATCTGGATCGATCCGGGATCGAGGTGCCCCAGAAGCGTCTGACGTTTTGCGAGGGCCCAGAGAGGAGTCGCGCTCGGGCTCGGGATATGGAATTTCCAGCACCGGTCTTGGCCCCGCATCTCCGCCTCTATCCGAGGTATGATGATTGTTCGACCGTTTGATATCAGGAGTCACTCAATGGCGGACAAGAAGATTACTTCGAAGAGCTGCGAGGCCTTCGTCAATAGGGAACTCAACTGGCTTCAGTTTGCCCGGCGGGTATTGGAATTGGCCGAGGATGCCGAGGTGCCTCTGTTGGAGAGGGTCAAGTTCATCGGCATCGTCGGCATGCTGCACGACGAGTTCTTCATGAAGCGCATGTCAGGGCTCAAGCGGCAGATCAATAAGGGCGTCGAGAAACTCTCGATTGACGGTCTGACGCCCCAGCAGGAATTCGACGCTTGTCGTCGTGAGATCCTCGAGCAAAAGGCGATTCTGGCCCGCATCATCGGGGAAGAAGTTCGGCCTGGACTGGCAAAAGCCGGCATCCCGATTCTTGACTGGAGTCAGTTGAATGATGGCCAAAAGCGCGCGATGCGGCAGTATTTCGAAGACTCTGTCATGCCAGTTCTTACTCCGTTGGCAGTTGATGCCGAGCACCCCTTTCCCTTTATCGCAGGTCTCGGGCTCAATCTGGCCATCACGCTGAAAGCAAAAAAACGGGAGCGCTTTGTCTCGCTCAAGATTCCGGCCAATCGTGATCGTTGGGTCGAGTTGCCGGATAACTCGGGCTATGTGCCGCTCGAAAAGGTTGTTGCGGCCAATCTTGGGCGGCTTTTCACCGATGCGTCGTCGGTCAGGGTCTCCCTTTTCCGGGTAACTCGGGGTGCGGAGGGTGAATCCGGCCATGACGGTACCTTTGAGGAGAGCGACGGTTTGCCGACTCCCGGCAGCATCATCGCCCAGGTGACCGATGAGTTGAAGGCCCGGAAGTTTGCCGGCGAGGTCCGCCTGGAGGTGGCGTCCACAATGCCTGAGAACCTCAGGCAGTGGCTGGTCGAACAACTGCGGATCACTCAAGACGACCTCTATGTCATCGACGATCTTCCGGCCCCTGCCGATCTGGGCGGGTTTCATCCTCCAGGGCACCCGGACCTCCATGATCCCGAGCTTCCCGGTCTGTCCCATCCGCGGCTGGCAGGCCTCCCGGCATCGGACAGTTCTGCGATCTTCAAGGAAATCTGCCGAGGCGATATTTTGCTGCAGCATCCATACCAGGCCTTCGAGACATCGGTGCTTCGATTCCTTGAGTCTGCCGCCATCGATGATCAGGTGCTGGCAATCAAGCTGACGATTTACCGAACATCGTCGAACTCGCCGATCGTTTTGGCGTTGGCGGAGGCTGCACGGCGGGGCAAAGAGGTCGCCGTTCTGGTTGAGATTACGGCGCGCTTCGACGAGGCGCCCAATATTGCCTGGGGTCGTTATCTGGAAAACGAAGGAGTTCATGTCGCCTACGGCGTTGAAAAGCTCAAGACTCACGTCAAGGCGGCGTTGGTCGTGCGGGAAGAGGCCGGGAAGGTCCGGCGGTATGTGCACGTCGGTACGGGAAATTACCACGCAGGGACCGCTCGTCATTACACGGATGTAGGTCTTCTGAGTTGTGATCCCGAGTTGGCCGCCGACGTGGCGGCGGTGTTTAACGAACTGACCTCGGCGACGCCGATCCAGGGAACTCACAAACTGTTGGTAGCGCCATATTCGATGCGGGAGAGATTCCACGCCCTGATTCGGCGGGAGGTGGAGCATGCCGCGGCGGGAAGGGCTTCCGGCATCCAGGCCAAAATGAACCAGTTACAAGATCCGACGATTATCCGGGAGTTGTATCAGGCGTCAGAAGCTGGAGTTCCGATTGAACTCAACGTGCGGGGTCTGTGCAGCCTGCGGCCGGGGGTGGCGGGACTGTCGGAGAACATTCGCGTTTTTTCAACGATCGGGCGTTTCCTCGAACACGCCAGAATCTACCGATTCGAGAACGACGGGGCTCCGGAGTTCTTCATCGGCTCGGCCGACTGGATGAAAAGGAATCTGGACAACCGGATGGAAACCAGTGCGCCGGTCGAGGACGTCAAGCTACAGAAGGAGCTGGACGAAATCCTCGCGATTTACGCAGCCGACAATCACTCGGCGTGGGACATGGGGTCCGATGGCACCTACACTCGGCGCCGACCTGCCAAGGGCAAAAGCGCCAAGGGCGCCCAAGATC
>CBDTUG010000277.1:0-3777 GCA_965363555.1 uncultured Thermoanaerobaculia bacterium | reverse complement strand
CCTCCCTGGCTAATACGACCCGCCACAGCGCCACAGCCGATCCAAAAAAGCTCCTCAGAGCCCGCCGGGGCCACTCCACTGCGACCACCGCCGCCTCATCAGCCAGAAAATCCTCCAACCCGATTTCTCTCAGGGCCTCCGGGTCATCAGGCAAGCGATAGAGATCGACATGGTGCAGTGCCAAAATCGGCCCCGAACAGGGGTAGGTCTGCACGACGACGAAGGTCGGAGAATTGGCGTCGGTTGAATCGCCACCAAGACCTCGAAGCAGGCCGCGAACAAACGTCGTCTTCCCTGCTGCAAGATCGCCCTCGAGGAGAACAATATCTCCTGGTTCGATCCGATGCGCCAGGGTCTCACCGCAAAACTCTGTCTCTGCCGGGCTTGCCGCATGAACGATCTCAGAGGTCACCATCAATCACCAAGGATTTCGACCAGTTCGGTCCACGCCTCGGCCACCAATGCGGACAGCTCGGCAGCAGGCACGGCGGCCGGCCAGACCTCAGCGCCCAACTCACCCGCCCGGCCGTGAAGCCAGCATCCGACGATCGAAGCACGGACTCCATCGAGATCCTGCGCCATCAAAGCGCCGATCAAACCAGTCAGAACATCACCCGAACCTCCGGTCGCAAGATGCTCGTCCCCTGTCGGGTTGATCCATACGTGACCTTCCGGGTCGGCGATGACTGTGCGATACCCCTTGGCAACGACAACGGCGCCGGAAAGGCGAGCCGCCTCGCGGGAGGCGCCCAACCGGTCGGCAACAACCTCTTCGGTCGCCCACCCCAGCAGCCGTGCCAACTCACCTGGATGGGGCGTCAGCACAGTTGGCGCCGACCTGCCGGTCAGGCGCTCCAAAGAGCCGGCCACTATATTCAGAGCGTCGGCATCGAGAACCAGTGGTCCGGCCCACTGAGAGAGCAGCATATCCAGAAGCTTTCGGGCACCCTGACCCGTTCCCAGACCCGGCCCTGCCGCAAGCGCTGTCATTCGCGCCAAGACATGTTCGAGATCTCCTGGACCGGCGGCCTCCCCATTTTGGTCGGCCGGCAGTTCGAACGTCATCGCTTCGAGGCAGGCCCCATCGACGACCGGCACGGCCGGGCTCGGTACCGCCACGGTCACCCGGCCGGCGCCGGCCGTTACGGCGGCCCTAGCCGCCATCGACGCAGCACCTCCGCGGCCCCGTGCCCCGGCGGCCACCAGGAGATGGCCGAATGAACCTTTGTGCCCCACTGCCGATCGATGTGGCAAAAGTAACGCTACATCCTCGGCTTCAACCCACCACGCCCGTGCTCCGGCCCGCAAAACGCTCGGGGGAATTCCAATATCGACCACAACAACGTCTCCGCAGGCCTCGCATGCAGGAGGCAAGCAGTGGCAGAGCTTCAACGCTCCAAATGTGGGGCACAACTCGGCCTCGATGGTGGGTCCGGGAATGCCTGCCGAGGATCCACTCAATCCCGTCGGCACATCCACCGCCACAACCGGCGCCGGACATCGGTTGACCAGATCAACCACCCGGGCCAACCTGCCCGTCAGAGGGCGATCGAGCCCTGTCCCCAGAAGGGCATCGATAATGATGTCCGGAGAATCAGGCATCGCCAGCGTTTGCTCGAGAGGTGTCAGATCCTCGCCGTCAACGACCGTTACATGCAAGTCGAAAGCACGAGCCCATGCCAAATTGGTCCGGGCATCCTCGGACAGCCTGTCCGGATCGGCCAGCAATACCAAATCCACCTGATGCCCACCGTTGGCCAAATGCCGGGCAGCGGCAAGGCCGTCGCCACCGTTGTTCCCTGGCCCACACAGGATCAGCACTGTTTGTGCCTCGGGCCAGGTCTCTCGAAGGGCATCCACCAGCCCGGTCGCCGCATTCTCCATCAAGACCAGACCGAGAATCCCCAGGTCCTCGATCGTATGCCGATCAGCTTCCCTCAGCGCATCATTGTCGAGGACAGGGAGCATAAATGAACCTCCGGGATTGATTCGCCACAATTTTGCCACAATTCGTCACGACTATTCCTCAATTTCGCCCACACTAACCCATTTGCCTCATCGAAGATATCCTTGTAGCGAATTCTTCGCAATTCGTCTACAATTCGCCCCGAAGGGCATCGGCGCTCGAACCGCCGAGTCAGGAGACACCCGGATGCCAGACCTTCAGCCAAAAACAGGCGAGAGCAACAGCCACCAGATTCTCTTCTCCCTGGCCGTCGGCGCTCTCTTCGTCATCACTTTGGTCTTCGGGGCTCTGGTGGGGTAAACCAGGGGCAAATCGTCGAACGAATTGCATGGCTTTAAAAGCCGATCACATACTCTCCGTCTCTCATGAGCGGCATCGTCTCCCCATCCTCAAACTCCAGGTCAACCATTGTGGGCATCACATCCGGTTGCAGTTCTTCGATATAGACCCGATCCTGGTGTGTGACCGCCGCCGGACTGGAAAACTGATCCGGCCCGACCTGGCCACCGAAATGCTCACTTCGCCCGAATGCAATGTGAAGGCCCAGTTTCTCGTCCAATAAAACCTCGCCGACGGGATGCACACCGAACGCCGCCAGTACGCCGAGGCCAAGCTCCGCCAAATTACTGTAGGCGGGCTCCGCAACAATCAGCTCGGCCTCCTTCCTCGAGACCGGGCCTTCGCTCATAACCTCGACTGCCCTGTTGTTTTCGACACGATAAACGACGATTTCTCCGTCCAGTTGCACGGGCAGGACACCTGCGCTTCGGCTGGCATGCCCCTCGATCTCTCCCTCATAAGGCACGATGTAAGCCTCGCCCGACGGCAGATTGCCGGCCATTCCCGATTGAGGCAGCAATCCCCCTGAGGCATGGGCCAACCGGTGGCGAAGGTCCAGATGCAGCTCAAAGGAGCCCAGGGCACCAACCTCGAAGACACAATCCGCCGCAACGGCCCGGTCCAGCAGTTCCTTGAGGATCGTTACCCTGCGGTTAACCTCGGTGTAATCCAACCGCAATGCAGGCACCATCTCCGGCGAAAACCCGGGCATAGTCGCCGCACGGCAACCAAATTTCGGACAGAGCATCTTGAGCGGCGCCGTCGCCGACAATTCGGTCGGCGCCAGAGCCAACTGGTGCCGAGTCAACACCTCATCCACGGTGACTCCAGGAAAACCAACGAGGTCATCCGCAGTCTCAGGAAGAGGATGGGACGGATCCCAGATCGTCATCGCCTCGGGAAGGTCGGCGTTGTTGGCGCGGGCATTTCGGTAAAGAACGAGGGAAATGTCGAGACCATGTCGATCCCTCGCCCCTTCCAGAGCCACCGCCCAACCGGCCGCCATTCCCCTGCGGGCGCTCCACGCCTCGTTGTCGGCCAACTCCTGATCCGGCAGATCGACCAGAATCGCCATCGCACGGTCGTGAGAGGTTGGAGTAAACACTCGCTCGATCAGCTCACTCAGTTCTACAGCTGAGAGTTCAGCTTTCATCATGCCTCCTCTATCTGCAGTCAGTATCGGAGTTCCGGGATCAAGTTTCAAGGTCATCGGCAGAATCACGCAGGGAAACCCAAAGCCTGGCGAAGAGCATTTAATGAAAACGGTCCGAGGCGGAGGATATTCTCAAGAATGGCGTTGCTTCTTGACAGGATCCCGGCTGGAGGATAGCCTCTAACTGTTGAGTTTTCTCAAGGGAGGGGAAAATGAAAAAATTGATCGTTCTCGGAGTGCTGGTTCTTGCGGTCGCCGTCGTCGCGGGGGCAGCCAACATGCATCGACAGAAGGTAGAAAAGACCATCGTTCTGAATGC
>CBDTUG010000276.1:0-3783 GCA_965363555.1 uncultured Thermoanaerobaculia bacterium | reverse complement strand
AAGGACCGCTTCGCTGGGTTAATCAACCGCATTTCCAGGAACTGGAATTTCCAACCGATTGATCTTTCTGTAAAGCGACTTTCGCTCGATTCCCAGGATTTCGGCTGCTCGGGTTCTATTGCCGCTGGTTTTCTCGAGCACGGCCTCGATATGAAGCCGTTCAAGCCCCTCAAGTGTGATGTTGTCTCCGATCGATGGACCCGGGCTTGTTTCGGAATCCGAGGTGGACGGAGGTCTCAGAAATCTTTGGACTTTGAGGGGGTCCTCCAAGGATCCGTGATCTATCAAACACCTCTGAACCAGGTGTTCGAGTTCCCGGACGTTCCCGGGCCAATCATAGTGTTGCAGCATCGAGACCGTTTCCGAGGAAACTCCACCAAAATTCGTATTGCCCAGGCGCTCTCGAGCGAGGCGCGAAAAGTGTTCAATCAATAAGGGAATGTCGCTGGAGCGCGAACGGAGGGGCGGGATCTCGATCTGATAGGCCGCCAGGCGGTAATAGAAATCCTCCCTGAATCCCTCTGACTCTACGCCCTGTGAGAGATTGCGGTGGGTCGCCGCAATCACCCTGGTATTGACTGTGAGGGTTGATTCCGAACCTAATGGCCGAACTTCCCCTTCCTGGAGGAAACGCAGGAGTTTGACCTGGAGAAGGGGTGGTAGCTCACCGACCTCATCGAGGAAAAGGGTACCCCCCCTTGCTGCCTGGATAGCTCCGAGGTGGTCACGAACGGCGCCGGTAAACGCTCCCCTCCGATGACCGAAAAGTTCGCTTTCCAAAAGGGTTTCCGGAATGGCGCCGCAGTTGATGGCCACGAATGGACCGCTGGGTGAGGCGCCGTACGTGTGAAGTGCTCGAGCAACCAGCTCCTTACCGGTTCCGGTATCGCCACGAAGCAGGACGGGAATCGGGAGCGGCGCTACCCGGGCGACAGCCTTGTAGACCTGGACGATTGACGGATGGCTGCCGATGATCATCGTTTCTGGCCCTCTGGGCCGAGTGGGAGAGGGCTTCGGGCTTTTTCCAAGGGCCGCGGTGACGCAGTCAACCAATTGGTCGACGTGAAACGGTTTGGCGAGATAATCAAATACGCCGGCCTCACGAGCCGCTGTAGCGGTCTCAATGGTTCCCTGGGCGGTGACGAGAATCACTGCCGTTTCCGGACCTGAGTGTTGTATTTCTTCGAGGAGTTCGATCGCTGTCCCGTCTCCCAGATAGATGTCGCTGACAATGAGATCGAAGGTCGAATGGTTGATGAACGACCGGGCCTCGTTAGCGCCACCTGCTGCCGTAACGTCGTAGCCCTCCTTACTCAGAGTCAAGGCCATCAACTCCCGCAGAGCGACATCGTCATCAATAACCAGAATTTTCCGAGTCATCACGCCTCCTCCGTTGCTTCATATCTGGGAAATTTGACCGTAAAGGTCGATCCTCTTCCGGCCGTACTCTCGACGTCGACCGTGGCTTGATGATGCTCCACGACCTCTCGAACTAGGGCGAGTCCGAGTCCGGACCCCTGGGTCCCACTTCCGGGGACTCGAAAGAAGCGCTCAAAAAGATGAGGGAGTGCTTCTGGTGGGATGCCGGGGCCTGAATCTGAAACGCTGAACAGGGTTGTGCCTGGTCCTTGAGATATATCGATGCAAACCTGCGTATCCGAGGGAGCAAATTTGACGGCATTGCCGATCAAGTTGTCGACCACCTGAGCGAGCAGTTGGGGGACGCCTGAAATGACCGCCGGATTGTTAACCTTGACCTCGAGTTCGATATTCTTTTCATTGGAGACTGCTGCCAGAATTTCGCATCGTTCCTTGATCAAAAGGACCAGATCAACCGGTACCCGGTCTTGGTTTGAATATCCGGCCCCCAGTCTCTCGAGATCGAGAAAAGTTCGGACCATTTCGCCAAGTCGTTCAGCTTCACTTCGGATGAGGCCCGCAGTGTGGCGGAGTTCCTTGTCAGTCAGACTGTAGCGCTCGAGAAGGGATCCGAAGCCTGCCAACGAAGCCAGAGGAGTTTTGAGTTCATGGGAGACTAGACGCTGCATTTCGCGCCGGCGTCTGTCGAGTTCTTTCTCGGCTGAGCGGTCCCGAACGACGGCGAGATGCCCATCACCCACATCCTGAAAGTGGATTTCCAAGGATCGTTTCAAATGTTCGAAGGTGGCCGGGGAACCTCCTGCGATAGAGCACTCGACGTCCGCCAAACCCAGGGCGTGGAGCATTTCAGGGAGAGTAGGGATCTCTCCCCAAAACATACCGAAAGAACTGTTTGAAAGGAGAGGACGGCCCTCTCGATCCCACAGAATCACACCTTCGCCCAACCCCTCGAGCAGAGTCCGCCTCAGGTTCCGGTCGTGGATCAGCCTTTCTTGGAGCAAACGCGCGAGGCGGAGTCTCTCCTGAGGCCCACGAGGTGACTGGTGCTCCGATCGGCCTTCCTTGACCAAAAATTGCAGGATGTTGCCGGTTTCCGCCTGAATATCCCGGGACTCGACGACCTCTCGGAAAAACGCAGACATTATCGCGGCAAGGAGAAGGGCGACAATAGGGAGAATGAAATGAAGAGCCCATAACGAGAGCAGGGATCCTGCCACGATTGTCAGGGCAACAATGACCAGGTGCCGGGCTCTCAGCCGTCCGGAACGGCTCCTCAGGGTCTGAATACTCAGGGCTGCCAGGAAGGCTGCAATCAACGCTGCCCAAGGCTGCATCGGTCGAAGAAGGCCCCCTCGAAGAACCGACGACGCTGCGCCGGCATGGACCAGAACGCCTGGGGTCGGCTGATGCCATCGACTGACAGGGGTGATGAACTGGTCGGTTGACCCGGTCGCCGAGACTCCAAGGAATACGATTCGGCCGTCAAGACTGGCCTCTTTGAGGTTCCGGTCGAGCACATCCGTCGCACTGAGGTTGGGGATTTCCATTGGCCTTTGAAGGAAGTCCGGTCGAAACACGAGGCCTGGCCTGGATTGACCCTCCCACCCGGCAAGCCTTGCCGCGATGATGCTGATGGCCTCCAGGGAAATATCACCGGCCTGCTTCGTGTAGCTGAATGTGCGGATAACTCCATCGCCTTCGATCTCTGCATTGATATGGGCTGCATTCTGGATGCCCCCAAAGGAATCTGCTGGGAAGATCCATGTGCCGTCGGGGTTCAGTGTGGCGGCCAGGATGGTGGGCCCATCCTCCAATACCTGGCCAAGGCTGAAGTCTGCAGGTTCGAAACCGGGCTCCGAAAGGAGGATGTCGACAATAATGGCGCGGGCGCCGAGATGACGCATGCCTGCGATCAAGGTCGCAAGCTGCTCACGGGGCCACGGCATCGGCCCGTATCGATCAACAGCTCGATCGTCGATCAAGACAGCCGCAAACGACTCTTCTCCAGGAGATCTCGGGGATGGCAGGCGGAGGAGAATGTCCCCGACAGGACGTTCGAGTGGCACCAGGGCGCCGAAGGTCCAGGCAAGGCCGACGAGGAGCATCGCGAGTATACTCAGGGAAATCTCTCGCCCCGGGCTTTCTTTCAGGTAATTTCGCATGACGGAAGTAATACTCCTTCCTCTTCGTCGGCAATCAGATCCCAGGCAAAAACCATGCCGGGCCGGACCTTCTTTTATCGTACGCTATCTCACCATACATGAGTCTCATTGACTCGGCGAGTGAGGCAAACAGACTCGGCTGAGCCGTTTGGCAGGACGTTGAGCCTCTAACCCGAACGTCTCACCAGTGATCTGCTGCGGGCGCCGATGCACTTCCCCCACCGGCACTTTCTCACCTCGG
>CBDTUG010000275.1:0-3784 GCA_965363555.1 uncultured Thermoanaerobaculia bacterium | reverse complement strand
AGTAAAGGGTGTACTCCGGATCGAAGGCCGGGTAGTTCCCGACGTAGAGGTCGAGTAGGCCGTCCTTGTCATAGTCCAGGAAGGCCCCGTGAAGGCTCCAGGTTGGGAAGCCCCTGAGTTTTTTGGGGCCCTCGACGCCGGCCTTGGTGGTGATGTCAGTGAATGTGCCGTCGCCGTTATTGCGGTACAGAATATTTGGGCCGTAGTTGGTGACGAAGAGGTCGGGATCTCCGTCGTTATCGTAGTCCGCCACCACCGCGCCGATCGAGTAGCTGGGATCGCCGACCCCGGCCTTGGTGGTGACATCGGTGAACGTGCCATCGCCAGCGGAGTGATAGAGGTGGTTCGTTGCTTTGGCCTTGATCGAGCTGGCCTTTCCGGCCGGGTCGCTGATGCCCTCGAGGGATGTGCCGTTGACGACATAGATATCGAGAAAGCCATCGCCGTCGAAATCGAACAGCGCACAGCCGGGTCCGGTCGCTTCAAGGATGTTGCTCATCTTGGTATCGCCAAAGGTGTGGGTGAAATCGAGGCCCGATTCTTTCGTAATATCGACAAAAACGGGGGCATCTCCTGCGATAGCCTGAGAAAAACACAGGGTGAGGCCAAGCATCAGCGCAAACCACGGACTGAGGTTTCGAATCATGGTGATCGTCCTTCCGATCTTTGACCTTTGTGGCTGCTTTTCATCTCCACCGGGGAGACTTTCTGAATGGTCTCTTGGCACCCTTCAGGACCGGCAACAATGAACGTCGGCTGCATCTTGAGCAGTGCATCCGTCGCCCTATTCTGGGGGCTGAGCTCTTTGTTTTCGTGGCAGCCGATACAGCCACGTTGGCTTTTTGATCGAATCCAGATCCAGCTCCCCATCGAATGGAGGACCTCGTGGTCTTCGCCGAGAAGCTCGATATAAAAAGGAATATTACCGGTGATGTTGACGAAGAAGGATCCATCCTTTTCGACCGGCGCCTCACCGAGGATTCTGGTCTCGACGCAGGGTGGCGGCCAGGCGGGTTGGCCGTCTGTATCGCGGCACTTTTCTTGGTCTTCAATGGAGAGCGGCACGCCCTGAATGAAACGTGCCCATTTGACGCTGCCGGGCTCGAGTTTCTGTATCAACTCCTGATCGGAGTCGTACACGCTCATGCAGTGCAGCTGGCCTGCATTCTCGAAACCTTCGATATCGAGAACGGAGGCGAACTCCAGCATTGGAATGCGGGCCAGCGGTTCCGGATGGGGCGCCACCTCGATTGCATCGACATCGTGCCACTCGGGATCGTCGAAGATCGTCGCGCCGACCGTGCCGGTTTCCCGGTCAAAGAGGTAGATGCCGGAATCCGTTGCACCATCTGTATACGACACCAGGATTTCACCGTCCGAGGTTACGTGGGGGGTGAGATAGCGACCGGCGTCGTTACTCAGAATTTCGTGAAGATGGAGGGGTCGCCGTAGCGAGACCTCGGCCAGGCGGCCGCCTCGACCAGGTGCAGCCGATTCGACAAACACGACCGACCGGTTCTGCGGCAGTTCGCACGCCATGGATGGGATGGTCTCCCCATCGCCGGGCCGGAAGAGGTTGAGGTTGTCCCCTGCCCAGGTCACGGTCATCAGCTTGACCCGCTCCCCCTGGTTTGACGAAAAGAGCACCCGGCCGTCCCGGAGCACCATCGGTGAGAAATCAGTACCGAGGGCGTAGGTCGTGCGCCACACGACCGTGTCCCTTCCAACGATGGGGTCAAGATTTCTCACGTACAACGATGAGGCAGGCCATCGGCCGCGTTCATCGATCGCGCCTGGGGCAGTGCTTGTGAAGGCCATCCACCTGACGGGGTCGTCAAAGAGTGGCGCGCTGACCGAGGCCTTCGGCAGATACAGAGGCTCACGGCAGTCGCCCATATCCCAGGTCAACTGTTTGGCGGGCCCTCCGTCGAGGCTCAGTTCGAAGATGTTGAATGGGTCGTCGGGTTGTTTTTTGCCGGCGAAGAGAATTTTCTTCCCGTCGAACGAGACATTTGGGTCACAGGCGGACGAAAATCCTGGAGTGATTACCGTCGAACGGCCGCCCGAGTCAAGTAAGGCCAATCGACTGCCGTTGGCACAGAAATCGTTCCCTTGGTCTGCCGGTACCTGGGTGAAGACGATCGGTGTCGCCAGGCCAAAGGCGTTCCCCGGAAGGAGACCGAGTAGAAACGTGCCCATCAGAAAGATCAGTAGATGATTCATCTGAGATCGGATTGTAGCGTGCCGATGAGGACTTCAGGAATTGAACCGCTGTCTCAATAAAATCGATGCTTTTGGGTTTACCGGAGGCAGTAGATACCATCCGGTGGTGTCAGCGTGGTGCCGGCCTGCAAGGCGCTCGACAGAAATTTTCGCGAGGTGTGTTGAGCTTCCTCAGTACTCAAACGTCAACGAGTGCCTCCAAGAGCGAGTCGTCAGCAAGGCGAGGTTTGGTGATGTGACCCTGGCCTTCTTTTCTTTCATTCCACTCATCGATGGTGGAAATCGCGTTGGCATTTCGTGCCCAGGCCCGGCGGCTGACGCCGCACATGGTGTCCCAGTCCAGGGCGGTGTCGAGGATGCGGTCGACTTTTTCGGATCCATCGAGCACCAGGCCGAAGCCGCCGTTGATCGCTTTGCCGGTGCCGACGCCGCCGCCGTTGGACAAGACCGCCATCGTCATTCCGCGGGCGGTGTTGCCGGCCCAGCACTGGTGGGCCATGTCGGCGGTCTGATTGGATCCGTCGTAAATGTTGGCGGTCTCCCGATAGGGCGAGTCCGTGCCGCCTGTATCGTGATGATCGCGGCCCATCATCACCGGGCCGATTTCACCATCGCGCACCATTCGGTTGAAGGTCTTGGCGATCAGGGTTCGCCCTTCGGCGTCGGAGTAGAGGATGCGGGCCTGTGTTCCGACGACCAGGGAGTTCTTCTCCGCGTCGCGGATCCACTGCCAGTTGTCGCGGTCCTGGCCGCGGCGGTTGGGGTCGATGCAGCCCATCGCTGCGTGGTCGGTCTTGCGCAGATCCTCAGGTTTGCCCGACAGGCAGACCCAGCGGAAGGGCCCGTAACCGAAGTCGAAACACAGGGGCCCCATGATGTCTTCGACGTAGGAGGGCCAGATGAAGCCTCGGGATGGGTCCTTCCCGTCAGCCGTGATGGCCGGTTCGCCGGCGTCGTACACGGCCTTCATGAAGGCGTTGCCGTAATCCCAGAAACGAGCGCCCTTGGTTGTCAGGCGCTGGAGAACGCGGAAGTGGCGCTTGAGGGAATCATCGACCAGAGTCCGGAATCTGCCGGGGTCGGCGGCAAGGATCTCGCGTCCCTCGTCAAAGGACACCCCGGCCGGCGTATAGCCGCCCTCGTAAGGCACGTGGCAGGAGGTCTGGTCCGAGATCAGATCGACCGAGATGTTGTTCGTATCAATGTATTCCAAAAGATCGACGATATTGCCTTGATAAGCGATCGAAAGCGCCCGGCCGGCGGCAGCGGCGTCCTGCATCATGCGAATAGCCTCGGCGACATCGTCTGTCCGCTCAGAGACCCAACCCTGGCAGTGGCGGGTTTCAACCCTGGAGGGGTCGACCTCGGCAATGATGCCGGCACCTCCGGAAATCTCGAGGGCCTTGGGCTGCGCGCCCGACATGCCTCCGAGACCGGAGGTGATGAAGGTCTTGCCCTTGAGGTCGCCGTCCTCGGGCACACCAAGGTAGAGCCGCCCTGCATTGAGCAGCGTGATGTAGGTGCCGTGCACGATGCCCTGAGGGCCGATGTACATCCAACC
>CBDTUG010000274.1:0-3808 GCA_965363555.1 uncultured Thermoanaerobaculia bacterium | reverse complement strand
AATTCCACCTGAAACAAAAACAAGAGGCGGAAACCGAGCTGCCGTACTGACCAGCAGTACAATGGATTGATGAGCCTGACGACCGAGCCGTTCACCTTTCGTCCACCGCAACACCACAGGAATCTCCGCCTGGTGCTGGGAATCCTGCTTTCCGTGCTGGCCATCGGCGGCGCCGCTTTTGGGGCCGCCGTCATCTGGCTGCCGCGATCCCTCACCTACGAGGTCACAGAGGGGCGCATCGTGATCACCAGCGGACTGGATATTCGGCCCAACCGCTGGGAATACCCACTCGGATCGATCACCTCGGCCACCGCCGTGCAACTGAAGCCGGGCAAACGCGTAAACGGCACGTCGCTGCCGGGCTACTGTTCCGGCCATTTTCAATTCCCCGATATCGGCGACTGCACCCTGGCCACAACCTGCTCACCAGACGCCGTGGTCCTCCACGTCAACAGAGAAGAGTGGCCCTTCATCATCACACCTGGCCAACGAGAAGCCTTCCTCGCAGCGCTCGCGGGAGACGGCCAGTATTCCGAGAAGGTCCTTTTCGATGACGATAGCGGCGTATGGATTGGCCTCAAGGCCATAACGGTCCTTGGCGTGGCGGCTACCTTGATCGTTCCCCTACTGTTCTTCCTCTCACCCAGCAGGTTGCGCTACCGGGTCACTCCCGGCCACGTAGAAATCGATCTGACCTTCAGCACCAAAAGATTCAGTGTCTCCAACTGCATCGCCAGACTCTACAACCCGGAGACCTCTTCCAAGGTCATGGGGGCCTCCCTGCCCGGCTATCATTCGGGCCGATTTTCTTTAGACGGCATGGCCACCCGCGTCTATGCGACCGGATTGACCGAGGGCATCTTGATCGAAAGTCCCGATCTCCGACTCTTCCTCAGCCCGGAAGACCCGCATGTTTTCCTCGAAGCCCTGAGGGCCTTGGGAAATATGGAGATTGAACAGGACGATCCAGAGCGGAGACAGAAATGAGCCGCAACCTTACTCGACGTTTCACGCTGGTCCTCATTTCATGTTCAATGTTGTTGGGCTGCTTTGAGGAGCCGGTTCAAGAGAGGGTACACATTCATATCGCGGGCCCCCGGACGTTCGGCGTGACCGTCGTGCAGGAGGTCGCCTCACCGGATATCGCCCGAGGCAACCGTGCCGTTGAAAAACGGATGGAAGAGGCCCGAGACGCACTGAAGGGCGGCTGGGATCGGTGGAGCCGCATTTTCTCGACCCAACGGTCGGATGCCGAGAGGACCAGTGTGGAATCAGTGAATCAAAACCTCAGACGTGCGGTCCACACGGTGATTTTCAGCTCGCCTCGTACTCTGACCAATCTGCTGGCCCAGGCAGACCTCGGCGTTGACATGCAATTCGACCCCCTCGAGGGCTGGGCGATATTCTATCCTCAGGGAGGCAGTCAAGCCACTTCGCGGCAATACAAACTTATGCATCAACAGATCGACACGTGGACCGAAACCGTCTCGGTCTATCTCAATGCCGCGATCGAAACGTATCAACACCTCGAGCTCAACCCTTCAGAAAAAATCCCAGTCTTTTCTCACATTTTTGATAGTCACACCGAGGACTCAGGCCCCATGAGCCCCAAAGCCGAGGCCCTGGTTCACGACCTCAAATCTGCGATGGACGCCGTTGCCCTACAGGCCCTGGAGATTCAAAAGGGAAACGCCTGGTCCCTCAACGAAATGTCTCATCTGGTTTTCGACAGATTCCCACCACGCTTGACGGTGTCCGTTGCCGGCGAGGTCAGTGCTTTCGAAGGTTTCGAAGAAGTTGATGGGAAATGGGAACGCCCCTCAGTCGATCTATGGACGGCCCTTCGGCGCCTCGAGGAGCAGTGGATTCAGCCGGCACTGGTCACAGTCATCATCTCGCCGGGAAATCTCGACGACCTGCCCGACCCGGATCCGTTGATGTTCGCGAGCACCCCGATCAGTACCGCCCCACCGCCCTCGGCATCGGACGTCTCAGCGGCGATGATCGCGGAACTCGAAGCGGAGAATTCCTTGAGTCTGCAATGGCGTCAGGCAACAGCCAGCCCAAATGACGACCTGTCCCCGCAAAGTCTGCTCGACATTACCGAGAAGGCAGCTTTTTCCTCAGACTGATGCCTCCCTCAGCTCCGAGGCGTCACCCACCGGTTGTAAATCACCAATGAAACCGCAGTTGTCCCGGCCAGCGCCGCAAATAGGATCCACATCAGATCAGGCCGGTTGACGCCCTGCGGTCCATAGTGCTGATAGGCCATACCGGACAGCAGCCCACCGAAAAGATTGCCCAGGGCCACGCACCAATAGAAGTAGCCCATGTACATGCCGACTTTCTCCGGCGGCGCGATGCGCCCGGCATATTCCTTGGAGCGCGGGCTGGCCATCATTTCGCCGACCGAGAAAACCAGAATGGCGGCGACGACAACCCAGCCGCTCATCCCGACCAGGTAGAGACCGAAACTGGCGATCGTGACGCACACGCCGGCAATGATGCTCGCCAGAGGCGAAATTTTTCTCAAGAAGAAGGAAATTAAAATCTGGAAACAGATGATGCCGAAAGCGTTGAGATTGATCAGGTGTTCCGGCTTGACCTGGCCGTGCTCCAGCACCGCCCTCGACCAGTTGGTGGTGTCAAATCCCAGATTTTCGGCGAAGCCGGTAATCCAACCGGCGACCGGTCCGAATGTCGCGATCAGATCCGAGGTGTCGACGTAGTCGCGGATGTATTCCGGCAAGGTCATAAAGATCTGGTTGAAGGAGACCCAGAAGCCGGCCATCAACAGCAGAAACAGCAGATAACGCCCCTCACCAATCGCCATCGGTTGGAGAAACCAGGAACGCTCCCTTTGGGTTTTCCGCCCGGACTTCAGCAAAGCATCCAGTATCAAATTTCCGGCGAGCCAGCCTGCCGCAACCATCCCGACCAGCGAAAAACTCCACCACTTGGAGCCCATGACCAGAATGACCAAAAGACCGCTGACGAGAATGAAGAACCGCAAGTTACCGACGACCCCGACCATGCCCCCGAAGACCTCGCCCAGGGACCGTTGGCTCTCGGCTTCGGCATCCCGGGGCGGCTCCCGGTAGAGAAGCATGCAAACGATCGACATAATGACGATCCATCCAGCCGACGCGTAAAAGACCAGATTCCAGTTCCAGCCGCGCACGATGCCCGCAACGATTGGTCCGATGAAGCCACCGACGTTGACCATCATGTAGAAGATGCCGAAACCTATCGAGCCGTTTTCCTCATTGGTCGACTTCGCCACCGTGGAGATCACCACCGGTTTGAACATCCCATGGCCCACTGCAACCAGGAAATAGGCGCCGAGGAATGGCCAGAAGCCCCTTGGTAACGACAGGATCAGATAGGCCGGCGCCATAACCACCGCAGACGCCAAGAACATTAACTTGTAGCCGTAACGGTCGGCCAACGCCCCGAAAACCGCCGGGAAGAGGTAGAGGAAGAAGGTGGCCAATCCCTGGATCACACCGCGATCGGCCGAGGAAAATCCAAGCCCCCCATCGTCCACCGATCCCGTCAGATAGAGTGTGGAAACGGCGTAGAAACCGTACCAACCCATACGTTCAAAGATCTCCATCGAGTTGGCTGCCCAGAAGGAGCGTGGGAATTGACGAAGCACACCGGGCCGAGTGGTTGAAGTCATGACGCCATCCTCGGGGAACAGAGACTATGTGTCAATGCAATTCCTTGTCACCCCTCTGAGGGGCGTCCAGGAATTGCTCGTTTCCGCCTCGGGAACCGCGCTGTCCCCTTCCGGGGTTTCCGGATG
>CBDTUG010000273.1:0-3812 GCA_965363555.1 uncultured Thermoanaerobaculia bacterium | reverse complement strand
AACGGTGGCCTTCGCGGGGAGATGAGCAATCAGATCAATGTTAATCAGTACGACCTGGGTCTCATCGCGTTTCCTGGTTATCTGGGGTGGCTTGATGCGGCGGGGCTGGACGGCAGTGGCGTGGTGATCGCGAACGTCGACAGTGGCGTCCAGGAGGATCATCCCGACCTGGTATCTCGGTTTCTGCCGTGCTCGGGCACGACCTGTGGTGGCACGACCACCAGCACTCACGGCACACATACCGCGGGCATCATGGCGGCAGACGGCACGTCCGGAACGACCGACGGGGCCGGATTCCTGCGAGGTCTTGGCGTCGCGCCGGGGGCTGAGTTGATTGAGCAAGTTTACTCTCTTCGCACCGATCCGGGAGGCATGCTGCAGTTGATGGAAGAGAGCCATGTCAACGGGGCTGAAGTGTCGGGCAACAGCTGGGGACCGTCGGGCTCACCCCTTGGCTACGATGCCGATACTCTCCAGGTCGATGTCGGGGTCCGAGACGCAGATCCTATAGCTCCGGGAAACCAGGCCCTGCACTTCATACTGTCGATCATGAACGGCTACGGTGGGACCAGCTCCCAGGGCACGCCGGATGAGGCCAAAAACATCTTCGCCATCGGCTCGACCAAAATGCAAAACGATGATCTCTCCCAGATTCCAGATATTAATGACCTCTCGTCGAACTCTGCCCATGGACCGGCCCTGGACGGCAGGATCATCCCCCACATGGTCGCTCCGGGCTGCAGGGTTGATTCGACGGTTCCAGGTGACGGGTACGGAACGTTGTGCGGTACCAGCATGGCTTCGCCCCACGTCAGCGGTGGCGTGGCCCTGTTCATCGAGGCCAGGCGAGCGGCCGGCGTTGACGACCCCAGCCCCGCTATGGTCAAGGCGGCCTTCCTGGCCGTAGCCCACGATTTGGCCGGCTTCTTGGACGCCGATGGCGGCATCCTGGGCCATCCCTTTGATGCCAAGCAGGGTTGGGGCCGAATGGATCTCGAGGCGGTGCTCATGCCGGAGGTTCCGGTGTTCTATCGGGACGCGCCGATTGTCTTCGACGATACCGGTGAATTCTGGGGCGTGAGGACGGTGGCTGCCGACCCTTCGGAGCCGGTTCGAATCATGCTGGTGTGGACCGACGCCCCCGGCCATGGATTGGGAGGCACGACGCCTGCCTGGAATAACGACCTCGACCTCGAAGTCGAGGTCGGCGGCCAGCTGTTTTCGGGTAATGACTTCGATCCGGCGACTGGATGGAGTGTGGCCGGAGGGACGGCTGACGCCATGAACAATACCGAGGGAGTGTTTTTCCCGGGGGGCGTGGCGAACGAGATTGTCATCCGGGTCATGGCGGGCAACATCAGTTCCGACGGTGTTCCAGGGGTTGGTGATACGACCGATCAGGACTTCGCCCTGGTCTGCTACAACTGCGGTTCTCTTGCCCTGTTCGCCGACGGGTTTGAGACGGGTGATACATCGGTGTGGTCGGTGGTGGTGCCGTAAAGAAGCTCTCAGCTCCCTTGCTACACTGCGCTCTGCTGGGGGTGCGAATGTCGGTGGGTAAGAAAATTCTGATGGCAGTTGGGGTCACGGTCGTGTTCTTTCTGCTGCTTGAGGGTATTTTGGCTCTGGTCGGCGTCGAACCTTATCTGTACGCCGAGGATCCATTCGTCGGTTTCACCTCGATCTCTCCGCTGTTTGTCGAAGATGTCGATGCAGATGGTCGAGCAGTTTTTCGGACCACCGACAACAAATCGAGGTTCTTCAATTCTCAGTCGTTTCCTGCCGAAAAGGGTGACGAAACCATTCGGATTTTCTGTATGGGAGGCTCAACCACTTTTGGGCGTCCTTTTGACGATTCGACATCATTTTGTGGATGGATGAGGGAGTTGCTTCCGCAGGTCGATCCCTTCCATCGGTGGGAGGTGATCAATGCCGGCGGCGTCAGCTATGCCTCCTACCGGGTGGCCCTTTTGATGGAAGAGTTGGTCCGTTACGAACCTGATGTGTTCGTCGTCTACTCCGGCCAGAACGAATTTCTCGAAGCACGAACCTACCGGGACATCATATCCATGCCGCCCGCGGTTCGAGGTTTGAGCGCGGTAGCCGCTCGGACACGCCTTTACTCCGCCCTCGGCAAGGTGATTGATCCCATTCGCTCCGGCGGCAAGGAAGTCGCCGAAGTAACGACCTTGAGTGACGACGTCATCACACGGCTCGACGGATCTATCGGCCCGGACGATTACCATCGGGATGATGCTGGGCGGCGACAAATTATCAACCACTACCGTTTTAATCTCGCGAGAATGGCCGAGATCGCGGCCTCGGTTGGGGCCGGTGTGCACCTGGTCGTGCCGGCCTCAAATCTGGAGAACTGCAGGCCGTTCAAATCCGAGCACGCCGAAGGCCTGGATCACGATGGCGAGGTCCGGTGGAACGAGGCTATGTCAATGGCACGCCAAGCGGTCATAGACGGCGATGCCGAAGCAGCCCTGGGGCATTTGAACGAGGCGCGAGAGATCGATCCACAGCATGCCGCGGGTCTTTTCGCTGCGGGGTCGTATTTAGTACAGGTTGGTCGTTTCGATGAGGCCCGTGTGGCCTTCGAGCAGGCGCGAGACGAGGATGTCTGCCCCCTGAGGATGCTCGGGGAGATGGGGGATGTCGTCCGAGAAGTGGCTGTGAACCGAGGTCTCGGTCTGACGGACTTTGAGTCAATCGCCGATAGACACGCCACCGACGGCATCCCTGGTTCAAATCTCTTTCTGGATCATGTGCATCCGACTATCGAGGGCAACGGGCTGCTGGCTCGGTCGATTCTCGATGATTTGATTGAAGCTTCAGTTGTGATTCCCTCCGACGAGTGGAACGAGGCGGTTTTTGAAGGCGTTAAAGACCGAATACTCGCAGGTATCGACGACAGCGATCGTGCCCTTGCCCTGATGAAGCTGTCCAAGGTTCTGGGTTGGGCCGGGAAGATTCAGGAGGCCTATCAATTGGCCCAGAAGGCCGTACGGTTGGCGCCGAACGACTCTGCGGTTCAATATCAGGCGGGTTTGACGGCTCAGTTGCTGGCTCGATCGGATGAGGCAATCATCCATTACCTAAACGCGATAACGATTCAGCCGGATGCCGATCTTCCGAGGCAGAATCTCGGCGTGTTGCTGCAACAGCGGGGTGACTTCGATGGGGCGGTGGAGCAGTTCCGTTCGGCGATCGAATACGCTCGGAATCCGAAGACGGTGGATGACAACAGGCTCAACCTGGGCGATGCGCTGCTCGGTCAAGGGTTCATCCGATATCGCCAGGGTCGGGCGCTTGAAGCGGTTGCCTGTTTTGAGGAGAGCAACGCTCTGATTCCCGGGAGGGCGGATACGTTGGGTCGATTGGGACAGGCGCAACTGGCGGCACGGCAGATTCCTCAAGCGGTGGTGTCCCTCGAGGGCGCGGTCCGGCTCGCGCCGGAAGATGGGGAAATCCTCAACCGGTTGGCGGTGGCCTACGTATCGGCAGGCCGGATGGACGATGGCGGCGCCGCGTGGCGCGAGGCCCTTCGTCTAAGCCCTGAGCTCAAGGATGCTCCGGACTCACTGCCTCGGGTGCTCGTGGCATCGGGGAGAGCAGACTTGGTGGAAGGGTTGCAGCTGGCCGGCGGGGGATTGTAGGGGCGAAATTTTTTCGGCCCTACCTCTGAATCAGAGTGTGCCTTCGACCCGAGGTCTCTCAAAGCCTAGGCCGCCCTTCTCACCGGTTTTCGTCGCGAGACCGCAAAGATGGTATGCAGCGTGGTTATTTGAGCAATGAGGCGACGAGTC
>CBDTUG010000272.1:0-3814 GCA_965363555.1 uncultured Thermoanaerobaculia bacterium | reverse complement strand
ATTACGACAACGTTGACTGCGGTTGGTATCTCGGCGGCAGGCTCAATGCCTGTTGCAACTGCGTCGATCGTCACCTGGATACTCGCGGTGATCAGGACGCCATCATCTGGGTCAAAGACGAACCGGGAGAGTACGAACACATCAGTTACCGGCAGCTGAAACACGAGGTCAGTCGGGTGGCGAACGTACTGCGTTTTCACGGCGTGAAGGCCGGGGATCGTGTGTGTATCTACATGCCGATGATTCCGGAGCTGGCCTATACGATGTTGGCCTGTGCCCGCATCGGCGCCATCCACTCGATCGTATTCGGTGGTTTCTCTGCGGAGTCCATCCGAGACCGCATCATCGATGCCCGAGCCAAGGTGGTGGTCACCGCCAATGAGGGCGTTCGAGGCGGTCGACGGCTCCACCTCAAAGAGACGGTCGATAGAGCTGTTGACGGGCTGGATCTGATCGAAACCGTGCTGGTTGCCCGCCGAACAGAGACTGAGGTTCCGATGAAAGCAGGACGGGATTTCTGGCTCGACGAAGAGTGCCGCAAACAACGTTCGACCTGCACCTACGAGTGGATGGGAGCTGAGCAGCCGCTCTTTGTTCTCTACACCTCGGGTTCGACGGGAAAACCCAAGGGGGTTTTGCATACGACCGGCGGCTACATGGTCTATGCGGCGATGACCCATGAGCTGGTCTTTGACCATCATCCTGGTGACATTTATTTCTGTGCCGCCGACATTGGGTGGATCACCGGCCACAGCTATATCATCTACGGTCCTCTGGCCAATGGGGCGACGACGGTGATGTTTGAGGGTGTGCCGACCTATCCCGATGCCGGGCGCTATTGGCAAATCGTGGACGACCTCGGTGTCAACATCTTCTACACAGCGCCCACTGCGATTCGGGCGATCAACAGGGCCGGAGACGAACCTGTCACCCGGTACTCCCGCGCCAGTCTGCGCATTCTGGGAACCGTCGGAGAACCGATCAATCCGGAAACCTGGCGGTGGTATCACGACGTTGTCGGTGGGGGGCGGTGCCCAATCGTCGATACATGGTGGCAGACCGAAACCGGTGGCATCATGATGACGCCTCTGCCGGGGGTGACGCCCCTCAAGCCGGGATCGGCGACCTTGCCCTTTTTCGGGGTCAGACCGGTCGTCGTCGACGAGGACGGAGTGGTGATGGAGGGCAATGGCGTCGAAGGCAATTTGTGCATCGACCAGTCATGGCCCGGGCAGGCCCGAACTGTATGGGGCGATCATGAACGCTTCCACGAGACCTACTTTTCCCGGTTCCCCGGCCTCTATTTCACCGGTGACGGGTGCCGGAGGGATATGGACGGCTACTACTGGATCACCGGCCGGGTCGATGATGTGATCAATGTCTCCGGGCATCGAATGGGTACGGCCGAGGTCGAAAGTGCCCTGGTCGCTCATGATTCCGTCGCCGAGGCCGCCGTGGTCGGTTTTCCCCATGAGATCAAGGGACAGGGGATTTTTGCCTATGTCATTCTCAATCTCGAGGCCGAGGGCCAGGAGCCTCATGAGTTGGTCGGCGCCCTCAAGGAACAGGTGCGGCACGTCATCGGGCCCATCGCAACTCCCGACAGGATTCTGGTGGTTCCGGGTTTGCCGAAGACCCGGTCGGGCAAGATCATGCGGCGCATCTTGCGTCGGATTGCCGCGGGCGAGTATGGCGACATGGGCAATGTGACGACCTTGGCTGATCCGGATGTTGTAGACGCATTGGTCGCGCTTCATCGGGAGCATTTCTGAGGATTGTGACGCGGACCCGGTCGCTGTTCTCCATTCCCGGCCTTCGGGGCCGCCTTTCGGCGTCCCCGCTCGGTGCATTTTCTGGAGGGGACAGGTAACAGAAATCGGGAGGAAAACGCCCCTTGGAACAATGCAAAGGACGGCACGTCCCGTCGGGGGTATTGGGCGCCCTGAGGTTGAGACGGTGGCGTAGGGTCGTTGTGAGAGCTGACACTGATGCCGTCCCTGTTCCCTGAGACCTGAAGCCTGTGACCTGCTTGGTTCAGCCCGATCACCCCTTCGGCGGAAGGGGTGATTCGAAACCTATGTCATTCTCGTCAGCAAAGACGACCTCTACGGCGAGGATCCGGCCCTGGCCCCACTGCTCCTCGGCCAGCAGCCAGGAGCGCACGAAATCGGCCACCCTCACTCGGCAGGTCTCCCGCACCAGATCGATGCGTTGGGGCGACCCGGCCCGGGCACTGAGGCGCAAGGAAAGGCTCTGTTCCAGATCGGCCATCACCTCGGCCTCGTCGAAGCGCAGCCAACTGTCCTCGATACGTTTCTCCATACCGTCGGTGTGGATGGCCGGAGGTTTGGTAGGCCTGATCGCGGGTGCATGGACCAGGCAGATGCCGTCTCGCACATCGAGGGTCCACTGGTCCTCAAGGCGCAGGTGATATCGGTAGGTGATCGGCACCCGAATTTCCGAAACCGTCACCCCCAAGGGTACGAGGTCATAAAAGGCGCGCTTCTCATCTCGTCGTTCGAAGGTCTCGGTCGCCTCGAGTTGTGCCACCTCCAGCAGCATGCCCTCTGTTCCCAGCCGTGGTATGGCTGCGGTGAAGGTCTCGGTGATTGTGGTCGAGGTGAACCCGGCTCCAAGTTGCTCGATAGCCCCTGCTGCTCGATCGATGGCTTCAAGAGCCGTCTCTTTTCCGACCTGAAGGGCAGACTGGATCGTGAGCCATCCGATGATCAGCACCACGATCGCAATGCCCGGCCACCGGAGAAGGCGGAGCGCATCGAGCCAGGGGTTGGGGTTGGAGTCGGGTTTCATGGGGGGATTGTAGCCGGATTCTCGGAGTCAAAGAGTCAAAAGGGTCAAAGAGTCGAAGAGGGCGAACCGGTCCAACAGGCCGAAAGGAGCGATGAGTACAAGAGTGAAAGAGTGGGGAGCGCTGGCCCTCCAATAACCGTGATCTCGATCGCGAACTTCGAAGCTGGACGTTGGACGTTCATTGTGTTTCCCGGCTCCCAGCGTCTACAATGCCCTCATGAGTGAAGATGTTGCTCCTGTAGTCCTTGGGACTCTGCCGGACGGCATGATCCCCGAACTGTCGTTGATGATGCCGGCCTACAACGAGGAAGAGATCCTTCCCCTCGCACTCTCAGAGGCTGTGGTGGCCATGGAAGCGCAGGTCACGACCTGGGAGATCGTGGTGGTGGATGACGGCTCGACCGATCGAACTCCGGAGATTCTGGCGGAGTGGGCCGCCCGAGAGCCGCGAATTCGTGTGGTGACCAACGAACCCAATCGGGGCTATTCTCAGGCCTTGATTCGAGGATTTCATTCCTGTGAACTTGCTGTGGCCTTCTACACCGATGCCGATGCGCAGTTCGATCTGATGGAGATGAGCCGGCTCTACCCGTTGATCGCCGATGCCGACATGGTTGCGGGCTTCAGGGTCGGGCGTCAGGACCCGTGGTTCCGCTTGATCACATCTGGTGTCTACAACGTCATTCAGAGTTTGGTGCTCGGGGTTAGCGCCCGAGACGTCAACTGTGCCTTCAAGTTTTTCAGGCGGGATTTCTTCGAAAAGGTGGCTCTCTCCAGTGATGGATTCCTGATTGACGCCGAACTCTATGCCCGAGCCGATCGGGCAGGCCTGCGATGGGCGCAGGGTCCGGTGACCCACCGGCCACGGACTGAAGGTGTGACGACCGTTAAGGTTGGCACGATCCAGGAGACTCTTCGGCAACTCTTTGCGCTCAAGAAAGCGCTGAAATGACTCGGCCCTTCTCTCCCAGGACATGGTTCTGGGGGAGCGTTGGCTGCTGGA
>CBDTUG010000271.1:0-3819 GCA_965363555.1 uncultured Thermoanaerobaculia bacterium | reverse complement strand
CCGACTCTCTGCCTCCTAACCCGCACCACCGACTTGATCCTCAAGAGTTGTCCCTATTCTCATGGGTCCCGCACCGCCGGGATGAACACCGGGTCCCCTGAACGATTGTCGACCACCGAAGCGAAAGCAAAATAGGCCGCCCCTCCCGTCCACGTCGTAACGACGGCATAAGCATTGTCCAGGGTTTCGTCCGCAAAATCGTCGTAGACGTTGTTGAGCTGGTGGTATTGCCATGGCGCGAGATCGAAGTTCAGGGTCCCCAATGTCGAACCCCCACCGTCACGCAGTTCCACGTACATCGTCAGAGTCTCGCCGGTGGCATTGACGAAGCCCAGATTGCTGCGGAAGCCTTGATTCGAATTCGGCGAATGGGCAAGCTGCACCAATCGGGCACTCTCGCCCCAGATCAGTGCATCAGATGCCGGCACCGCCGGAATGTACTGGCCATAGGTGGCGTCACCCGGGTCGTTATAGGTCCGGCTTGTCACCGCAAGCGCACCTCCCTCCGCCTCGAAACGCAGCGCACCGGAACCACTGCCTTCAAACAGCTCCGCAAGCGCATCCTCGATGCGTTGGCAGGGTGCACCGGTGAAATTCAGGTCGACCTCCTGGGGCGTTCCGCCCGAAGATTCCAGCCACTGGACGGAGAGTCCCTTCAGGTTTTTGGCAGTCGAAAAGAGTTCGAGATCGGTTCGCCAGTTTGTATTATTGGTGCCGCGAACGTGCGAGGCAGCGGCGATCCACAGAGGTTCCGACGAGGTCTGAGTCGGCGCGATGTAGACCGGGTCTCCAGACCGGTTATCGACGACCGACGCATAGGCGAACCACCGGGCCCCGACCGTGTCACATCTGATGACGGCATACCCATCCGGCATTTCGGGACTACCGGCCCAGGTAAAGATGCCGTTGACCTGTTGGTGAGACCATGGCAATACTTGGAAGAGACGTGTACCGAGAGCCTGCCCGGAAGCCGAGAAGATTTCGGCAGCCACCTCAAGATTGACTGCGCTCGCATTGGCAACTCCGAGATTGGTCCGGAACGACGTACCTTCGGAGAGCTGGATCAGGGTCGCGTTCTGCCCCGCCGTCAGCGCCCGGTTGACATCGAGACCCGGGATGTACTGCCCGAAAGTACCTTCAGGTGCGGTGTTGTAGGTCCTCGAAGAGATGACCAACGATTGATCGGAACCGATCAAGACCGCTCCGGTGGCCGAAGACTTGCCGAATGTCTGCAGCACCACATCGGCAAGCAGTACGGACTCGTTGCTGCCCACGACGATCTCGACCGCCTCGGCAAGGCTCGAGTTGACACCGGTCTTCTGTAGAAATACAAACGCCGTCACATCTTCGCCTTGTGGGTTGTGGAGCACAACATCGGTCACCCAGGTTGTTCCCTGGGCGCCGGCGACGTGGGCGGCAGCCGGGATGACCGCGGTCGCTGCGAAGGGGTACGAGACCGGGGGCAATTCACCTTCGGCCGGCTCGACGACAATGGTCCGGCTGGCATTCGACGAGCCGTATTGATTTGAAACCTGCAACCGCACCTCGTGACCACCGGCCATTGCGAAAATATGGCTCGGATTCTGCTCAGAACTGGTGCTTCCGTCATCCATGAACCGCCATTGCCAGCTGGTCGGATTTCCAGTAGAAAGATCCGAGAAGGTCACGGTGTCTCCGGCTCTTGGATTTTGGGGTACGTAGGTGAAATCGGCGTGTGGCGGAGTCGAACTTCCCCCGCAGGCGGAAACGTCAAACACCGCTACGCCGGCGGCGTCATCCGCAAGCACAAAATGCTCACCCACGAAGGCGCCGTACCAGCTATCGCCGGGAGTCGACGTCGACCCGAGAATCACCGGGCTGGTGGGATCGCTGAGATCAACGACCACCAAACCATTGCGGCTGTCACCGACAAAGGCCAGATCTCCGTCAATGATCGCGCTGCGCGTCGTGCTGGTGTAATCCGTATGCACGACGATCACAGGATTCGCCGGGTCAGAAACATCGACGATGAAAAACCCAGAGTAATAAGCCGAAACGAAAACGTAGTCACCAAAAGGCGCGGTGTGCTCCCCAAACTTCCCATTGAGGTCAAGGGTTGTGAGCACCTGTGGGTTGGCCGGCGTCGCCACATCAACCACCACCAGACCAGCGCCATGGGCAGCCACATAGGCGATCGTACCGGCGACACTGACTCCCACCGCGTCGCCCGGAATATCAACCGTTGCGATGATCGACGGTGCCTCTGGGTGGGTGATATCGACAACGTGGAGTCCGCTTCCCTTGGCAGCCACCAGGGCTACGTCACCGGCAAGCGCGATGTCCTGCGCGATGCCCGGAATCGCCACTGACCCCAAAAGGACGGGATTCGTAGGATCCGAAAGGTCGGCGATCGCAAAGTCACCCCACTCCACGGCGACGTAGGCTCGGTTGGACGCCACCTGCATCCGACGGGGGCTGCCCGGCATCTGCAAAGAGCCGATCTGCTCAGGCCCAGCGGCAGCAGCCAGATCAAGGACCCGCAGACGAGTACCCGACCAGTCCGCGACGACCGCATATTCCCCGAGGGCTTCCACCGAGCGCATCTGCCCCGCACCCTCAAACTGGGCAACCTCTTGAGGAACAGTCGGGTCGGCGCCATCAACCCTGGCCATACCGTCTGTCCAGGTGGCGAACCACACCTGCGTTCCGGCGGCCGCGACGTGCACTTCGGTCCCGCGGCTGAGATGGCCGGAGCCCAGTTCTACCGGATTTTCGAGGTCACTGACATCAACGGCAAAAAAACCACGGTTGTCGGCAGCCACCCAGGCAGTCGTCCCTACCACGGCGATTGCCGCCACGGATCCTTGGAGCGGCAGTGACCCAAGAATGGCCGGACTCGCAGGATTGGAGAGGTCGACGGTTATCAGACCCACGTCATGATCCGCGACAAACAGTGTGGATCCGTCGATGGTCAAGCCGTTGACCTCACCGCCCGTCTCGACCAGCGCTGCCTGGGTTGGATTTGCAGGATCCGACAGATCAAGAACTCGAAATCCCGTTGTTCCTTCGGCGATGACGGCAAAGTCACCTGACAAAACAACATCCTGGGCCAGTCCGTCAACATCGACGGTCGCCAACCGCTGCGTTGCAGCAGGAGAGCTGATATCGAAGACCCAGACGCCGTTCCAGAAATCCGTCACCACCGCGATGTCGGAGTTCGCCGCCACGCCGTTCGCATGGATCGGCTCGTCGGTGTGGGCCACGACCTGCATCTGAGACAGATTCGAGATATCGACTACGATCAGCCCACTCTTTGAACCCGCGATAAAGGCATGATCTCCTGCAACAACGATCGCGTGGACAACACCACCCACGTCAAGCCGGCCCAACTCCGCATCGGTCGCAGAGGACACGGCAACCAGTTGGGTGCCGACTCCGTAGAAGACCGTACCCGACGAGTGGACCACTGCCCGCGTCGGACCCTTCCCCCAACGACTCTCCAGTTCGGCGCAACTGGTCTCGGCCTGAACCACACTCGGAACCAAGCTGAGCACCAACAAGAGCACGTGAAATATCGGTCGCGAAGTATTCATGGCAACCTCCATTAGCAATCCTCTCTCTCTGAACGGAGAGCCGGAATTGTTCCGTCAAAACTCTATAGCAATGATCATACCCGATTGAGCACGAGAAACAGATTGAAAACTCAATGATAGTCTCAATCCTGAGACAGACAGGGATCAGAGATGCGATGAAGGTTTCGCCAATCGTCCCCAGCCGCGGGGCGCGGCCTGCCTCCTGCTTTCTTGCCTTCTAGCCCGCACTTCTCACCAGTTTTCGTCA
>CBDTUG010000270.1:0-3819 GCA_965363555.1 uncultured Thermoanaerobaculia bacterium | reverse complement strand
CCGAGATCGGATCATCGGGGACGGACCCTGGAGGGGTGGGACTGCGACGATCATCGACACTGGGGGATTGATATTCGAAGATTCTGACGCCTTCGTGCCCATGATCCGCACGCAAGCAGATGTCGCTGCCCGGGATGCCGACGCAGTGGTTTTCCTGGTCGATGGTGAGACCGGCCTGATGCCAGAAGATCAAGATATCTCCGGATGGCTTCGGACCATCGATGTGCCGGTGGTGATGGCGGTCAACAAGAGTGACCGAACGGACGCAGAAGAGCAGGCGTACGAGTTTTTCGCCTTGGGCTTCGGTGAGGTGGCACTTATCTCGGCCGAACACGGCTTGGGCCTGGCTGATCTGTGGGATCTCCTGGAGCCACATCTGAGTGGTGTGGGAGATGGCGAAGAGGACGAGGTCGAGGACCCTCGAGAGGCGAGAATTGCCATCATCGGTAGACCCAATGTCGGGAAATCTTCCCTGCTGAATCAACTGCTGGGCGACGAGAGGGTTCTTGTCAGTGCGGTGCCGGGCACCACCCGGGACGCCGTCGACGCGGTCCTGGAACGAGAGGACGTCTTCTTTCGGTTGGTGGACACAGCTGGGATCAGGCGCAAGGGCAGGACTGACAAGGGCCCGGAAGTCCTTTCGGTCGTCATGGCTCGGAAGCATTTGGAAATGGCGCACGTGTGTCTGCTTGTCGTAGATGCCACCGAGGGCATCACCAACCAGGACGCTCATGTTGCCGGATACGCATGGGAGGCGGGACGGGGCGTCATCGTCATTGTCAACAAGTGGGACTTGATTGAAAATCGGGAGGCCGCTCGGGATCGGATTGAGAATCAGATCGCCCGCAGCATGAAGTTCATGCGGCATGCCCCGGTAGTTTTTCTTTCGGCTCTCACCGGCAAGGGTGTGCACAAGCTCTTCCCTGTCATGGCGGCCATTCATACAGCGCGGGGACAGAGGATCTCGACGCCGGATTTAAATCGTATGCTGAAAGCAGCATGGGAGCAGCGTCCTCCGTCAATGCAGGGACGAAAGGAGCCGAAGTTCTACTACGCGACCCAGATTCAGAGTGCTCCGCCGTCGTTTGTGCTCTTCACCAATATGCAGGGGAAACCGCATTTTTCTTACCTGCGATACCTGGAAAACATTCTCCGGGAGAACCTTGGGTTGGACGGTGTTCCTATCCGGGTTATGATCAAGGGACGGAAAAACTGAGGGCACACTATGGTTTTTTTTAATTACGCACTCAGAAAGCTGAACGCGAAGATCGTTTACTACGGCCCGGGTCTGTGTGGGAAGACCACCAACCTTCAGTGGGTACATGATAATTTCCAGGGCGGAGACAAGGGCAAGATGGTGTCTCTGGCGACTGAGGGTGATCGAACGATCTTTTTTGATCTTTTGCCGTTGGACATCGGAACCATCCGCGGCATGGACGTCACCCTTCAGCTCTACACGGTGCCCGGTCAGGTTCACTACAACTCTACCCGGCAGTTGGTGTTGCGCGGGGCGGATGGGGTTGTTTTCGTCGCCGACTCCCAACGGGCCATGCAAAGTTCAAATATCGACAGCCTGAAGAATCTTGACGAGAATTTGGGGTTGCAGGGTTTCAATCTGGGCAAATTCCCTCATGTGATTCAGTTCAACAAGAGGGATCTCGGAGACCTGATGACCGTCGAAGAGATGGATAGCGGCCTGAACCGGTTTGACGCCCCGTTTTTTGAAGGGGTGGCAGTTGAGGGTATAGGTGTCCAGGAAACTCTCGAAGGCATCGTTCGCTTGGTGATGAGGAGCCTCAAAGACAGGTATGAAGCGCGAGGCCTGGGCGTTGATCCGTCGAGTATCAAGCCGGCATCGGCCCCCGGACCGCGGCCCATTGTTGAGGAGCCCAGTTCTCCGGCGCCAACCGGACCGATGCCGCTTGGCGCTGCCGAACCCCCGATGCCTCCCGCCGTTCCCTTTGGCGGCGGGTTGGACTCTGAGCAGGCTGCCGGGCCATCAGCAATCGATGTCGAACCGATTCCTTTTGAGGAGATCGACACTCAGACCGAAGTCCTGGTGCCGCCGCAGGTCGAACCAGATGTCGAAGAATATTTGCCCGACCCGGCGGATCTTTTGCCGACAGGACCGGGAATGCCGGTCGAATCCGACAACGAGAATGTCAGGGTGGCCCAATACGACACCGCCGAGGTCGAAGAACTTCAGGAATCCCTGCCGGATGATGACGGGGCGCCTCCAGAGGAAACGGTGTTCGATTCTGAAGATACAGGCCTTGCTGAAGTCAGCGATGACGCCGAGGTCGATGCGTTGCCTGAACCCACAGGCGTTGAGGAGGAGTTCTCGGCGGACCAGGTGGACGAGCTTGGCTATGATCTCAGGACCGGGGACGCCGTCGACGATATTCTGGCATCAGTGATCGGTGTTCAGAAGATTGAAGATCCGGCGCCCTCGCCGGATGTCGTTGAGGGAGCTCAGCCAGCCTTGGATACCGACTTCAGTGAGGTTGAGACCTCCTTTGAGGCCGAGCCTGACGATGAGGCCGAAGAGGTCGTTCCTGCACCGATCCCTGAGGGTGACGGCATTGGGATGCCTTCTCGGCCCTCAACCCTGGCCGCGGTTATTTTTGATGAGAACGATCCCTTTTTAGAAGGCCCGTGGGAAGAGCCGCGTGCCGAGCTCCCCGTCAGTTCTGCGGTTGTCCTCGCGGACGATGTTGATCGGTTGCCGGTTTCGGTTTCGGCCGAAGACAATAGCTTGGCTCTTAAGTTGACGGGCACCGGCGCCATCGTCGAGTCGGGGCAGGTTCGTGAACTTGACATTGAAGTCCCGGTCCCCGGGACATGGGTCGGAAACCGGAAGGTAACCCTGCAGTTGAGGCTGACGTTGCTGCCCATTACGGAGGATGAGAATGACGGAACAACTGGTCCTGCCTGAGGGGCAGGAGTCCTTCAAACTCAACGAGGTCTGCAAAATGGCCAATGTGCAGCCCTACATGTTGCGCTTCTGGGGGCAGGAGTTCCCCCTCCTGGAGGCCGGCAAGAGCGGTACGGGCCAACGGACCTTTCGGAGAGACCAGGTTGAGCTGATTCTCGAGATCAAACACTTGCTCTTTGACGAGGGACTGACGATTGCGGGTGCCCGAAAGCGTCTCGAAAACGCCGGAGGGGGCGCCAAAGCGGTTGTCGCCCCACCAGCGGCGGCCGAGGACACAGACAAACCCACCCCGGTGAAGAAGAAGGCTCCGGCCAAGAAAAAGACCTCGTCTGAGCCGGCCACAGAGAAAATCGAGGAACAAAAGGTTGACAAACCACCGGTGGAAAACGTACAACCACTGCTCGCCACACTGCGTGACGTTCGTGCCGAACTTGCAGAGGTGGTCGCTGAACTGAGAATCAAATAGGGTCGGGACGTAGCGCAGCCTGGTAGCGCACCTGAATGGGGTTCAGGGGGTCCAGAGTTCAAATCTCTGCGTCCCGACCATTTCTTACTCTCGCCGTCCGTTGGGCGGCGTTTTTCTATGTCCCCGCCACCGCGGCCCTCGCTTTGCTCGGACCTACGAGCGATCGGCTTCGGGATTCCGGAAGCACGCTTCCGTCATCCCTACGCCTCACGCTCTGGCCGGTTGCACCGGCCGCGGTGGCTTGGGCGCTCGAGGGTCGTGGGATGCCTGCGGATCCCCTTCACGGGGTGGGGTTGCCGCCATCGCTGCGCGGCCTGCTGCCGCTCCGCGATGACGGCGCTCGGCGGGATCAGGGGGTCCAGAGTGACTGCGCACCGAACGCATTGCGCTGGTGCTTGTGTCTCGGAGCCGGTGGCTC
>CBDTUG010000269.1:0-3826 GCA_965363555.1 uncultured Thermoanaerobaculia bacterium | reverse complement strand
CGATGTTCGTGCGAAAAGCGTCGTTGCCCGCGAGACCGCTGAGACGTGTCTCGTCCCCTGGATTCACCGTCCGACTCCAGGGCATGCCGGCTATGAACTGCCCGAAGGTGTGGTCTTTAGACCTATTAAGGGTCCGAGAGGCAGCGTGTATCACCTCAGGAGCGGTGACTCGAATGGCGCCGGCGCCTTGGGCGCCCAGAAGACTTCCAACCACGTCCGAGAAAGTCCGGGCCTGGCCTGCGGGAATCGTGGCCGTGACTCCTTCGACGCTGGTGTTGTCGGTTTCGGACGGAAGGAAGGCCATGGTGGCTATTACATCGGCCGTTCCAGGGTTGTAAAGGTCGAGGTCGGTCTCCCACTTGGTGTCGTTGAGGCCGTCGGTGTGGGCCGCTGCCGTTATCATCGTCATGTGCTGCCCTAAATAGGCTTGCTCGAGAGCGAGGCAGTAGAGCCGAAATTCGTAATCGCAGCTTCCAACCAGGTTGGCCGTCCAGCCTCCAGAGACGATCACCGGCATGCCGGCCTGGCCGTCGCCGCCGTCCGAGCCGTCGAGCCAGTCATTGCACCTGTCGGCGGCCGCCATGCCACTGCGGAGGGTTCCGGTCCACGCCCTGCCCCCGGCCGAATAGGCCCCAATCTCCGAGACGTTCAGAGCGGTGAAAAGGGCTGAGGCGGCCAGGGCGGCGGGCGAACGGAAGACGACGACGCCGTCGGTCCGGACCCACGGCCCGGGCTCGACGAATCTATCGATGGCGTTGGTGGCGCCGTCGGAGAGCCAAACGCGAAAGCTCTCCGGGAGCGGCAGCCCTGCCGTGGACGCCAGGTTTCGGCAGATCGAATCGCCGGCCTCGATTCCGCTGGTCCCAGGATCGGCCTCCGGCCACGAGCCGAGCTCGCCCGTGCCGGACGCAGAGGTAACGAAGGTGAGCTTCCCGGACTGAGCGAACGCCGGCAGAGGCCCGCCGTGTCCCTTTTCCATGCAGATCAGCAGTCCCTCTGTGCCGCACAGACCCCAAAACGCTGAGGTCCAACTTCCGCCGGTCTCGTACGTCGTTCCTACCATCACGGTCTCCTCGGTTGAATCCGAGGTCCAATCGGCAAGGGTTCCCTCGTCGGTACAGAACGTGCTCGCGGCTGCACCGTTTGCGTAGGTGCCTGTGAAGAGCTGATTGGAGACCTTTTGGCCGTTTTCGTCATACTTCATGGGAGTGTAGACCTCAAGAGTCGGTGACAGGAGTCGGTCGATGGTTGGGGCGAAAGGAAACCCGTCGGTGCGCACCCAAGGACCGGCCGCCACGGGCAAGCTCGCCTGGCCGCAGTTCTCCGACTTCTTCCCCGTTAGGCCGTGCACCCGGCAGTAGGCATCGTCGTTGGAATCCGATAACCACGCGACGAAGTCGTGGGGGTTGGCAAGACCGCCAGCAAGGGCCAGGTTTCGGCAGATCGAGTCCGCGGCCTCCAGCCCTTCGGCGCCCCCGTCGGCCTCGGGCCACGAACCGAGATCGCCGGTTCCTGCGGCCGAGGTCACAAACACAACATGAGGCGGGTCGTCCCCGTAACCGGTCGCGGCGATGCCTAACGAGAGGACCGCACAGACAGCAAGAGTAGAGATTGACACCGAACTCCTTCGCGTCCACGGTTGCAGGAACATCGCACCCCTCCACCGACGTACTTGATTCAATGTAGGTCTTGAGGCCTCGGACGTCCACCGAATAGTTCAATAGTTTGGTCTGCGTGAAGGCCCGGCTCAGTGTATCATCAAACCATGATTGAATACGCACCGATTCGGGTCCTGGGTGTCGGCAATGTCCTCACGTCGGATGACGGGCTTGGGCCCACGGTCGTCAAGCATCTTGAGGCAAAATATACATTTCCCGAGGCCGTCGAGATTATTGAAGTCGGCACACCGGGGCTGGATTTTACGCCATATCTCGCCGACGCCACGATGGTGATCGTGCTCGATGCGGTGCGAGCCAAATTGGAGCCCGGGTCCGTGAAGGTGTGGCGGGACGAGGCGTTATTGAGTGCTCCCCCGGTGGCCAGGACCAGTCCCCACGAACCGGGTTTGAGGGAAGCACTGATGGCAACGGAGTTGACCGATTCGAGCCCTGGGAACATCGTTCTGATCGGAGTCGTTCCTGAAACGCTCGAGGCGGGAACCGGCCTCAGCGACACTGTTGAGGCGGCAGTAGCAGAGGTTGAGGCCCTGGTTTTGAAAGAACTGGAACGCCTCGATGTTCCCGCGATATCGCGACCCGAGCCCCTGGACCTGGACCTCTGGTGGTTATGATGGACCGAAATCAGCAGGAACGATGGCTGGTCATTTTGGTAGCCCTTCACAGTTCGGTAGTGGGCGTCATCTTGATGGGCGCTCCGGGTTGGGCCGCCTCAATTGGCGGATGGGGCGAGCTCGATACGGTTTTCTTCGTTCGCCAGGGGGGCGCTTTCCATATCGTTGTCGCCGCCGGCTATCTGATGGAATATTTCCGGCATCGAACGGTTGGTTTGTTGTTGACCGCCAAGACCTTGGCGACGGTCTTCCTGGTTCTTTCGTGGCTTACCGATCTGTCGGGCCCCTGGGCATTGCCGTTTGCCGCTCTAGGTGACGGTCTTATGGCCGTTCTGGTCCTTCTGGCTCACCGAAGAGCTGACCGTACCTCATAAAGGGGTCTTCGCAGCTGTAATCGTCCGGAACGTCGCCTCCGAGTTCTTCGTACGTTTCCATGATCTGATCGCAGCCGAACTCAATCGTCGTTCCCAGCAGGCGGTCGAGAGTAGGCATCAAAGGTGCGGCATCGGGGTCGGCTCTGACGATTGTGAAGATGTTGGTGTGGACCAAGCGCACGGCCTGGCAGACTTCTTCAGCGGAAAATCCCTCGGCATGTCTCTTGGTGGCCAAGTCCTTGCAGAAGTCGGTGAAGAGCCCCTTTTCATTGGTTCGCAGCGCATTGAGAATGTGACGATAGGTGACGGTGACCCGCCAATCAAGGACATCTCGGGACAGGCTGTGATAACTCTGGAGACCGTGGGGGCTTTCCGGCTCCATCAGCTGAAGAAGGCTCACCTGGCGAACGGCCTCCATGTGGCGTTGAAGGAGTTTGTGGATCACCAAATTAGGCCGCACCCAGGGTTCCTTCATGGCCGCCTCGTTGCGATGGTTCCACTCGACCGCGTCGGTCTTTCGGTGTTCCAACATAAACGGTAAGCGCCTGCAGACCAGAAGCCTTCCCCGGGGTCTCCACTGCAGCCGCTCCCAGGTGTGATGCGGGTTGGCCAGCAGGTCCTTATCAATATGTGGCACCATCCAGGGCCTCTCGAAAGGCCTTTCGCCCGCCATTCGACCCATCAGGTCCCTGGCGGGGATTCCAATGGCGCAGAGGGCCTTCGGCATCAGCAGAGGACGCGGGTTATGAGTGGCCCCTCGGTGGAGATGAACCAGGCGAAAGAGTTCCTTGTGATTCATCGTGGCGTCCGGGCTGGCCAACAGGACTTCCCTTTGATTCAACCGGGCGGAGGCCGAGAGCAGAGACTTGACGAAGGTTGTCATCTCCCGCACATGCAGATAGGGGATCGCGCTGTGGCCGCGGCCACCCAGGACCTTTCGGTTCCAACTTTTTGACAGCCATGCCTCGAAGAAGAAATACAAGGGTGGGTATTCGCACCAGTCTGAGAAAAGGGCCGCAAAGCGGGCGATGCAAGAGGGGATGCAATCATCGTACTCGGCCAGCATCGCCTCACCGGCGGCCTTGGTTCGGGCATAGACGTGGGTTCCGTCTGGGGGACTGTTTTCGTCGAGACTCCTGCCCTTTTCTGGGTAATCGCATGC
>CBDTUG010000268.1:0-3828 GCA_965363555.1 uncultured Thermoanaerobaculia bacterium | reverse complement strand
TGGAAGAGTTGCTCGAGGGCGGGGTCTGAAAAACAGCAGGGCGCCTATTTCGTGCAAGGGACCTCTCATTTCTCACGGGCAAAAGGCTCTTGAGCGACGAACGGACATGTACCGCTGGGCTGGAATCACAACAGCGGATTCTCGGTCGATGACAGCGTTCGTTTTGAGCCGGAGGATCGGATCGATGGAGCAGGTGGCGCGGCTCAGCAGAGTCCGACAATGCAATAAAGCAGGAACCCAAGGTGTTGCATGTCCCTGAATTTGAGGAGATCTGATTATGGCACTGAAGTGGGTTATTCTGTTCGGTACGATCGCTCTATTTGCGCAAGGAGCCGCAGCTAAGGAACCGGAACTCGCCGTGGTTCCGTCGGTCGATCTCGACCGCTATCTCGGCACCTGGTATGAAATCGCGCGCTACCCGGCGTGGTTCCAGCGCGACTGCACGGCGGTGACCGCGGAATACAGTCTTCGCGATGACGGGAAGATCAAGGTCATCAACAGCTGCCGAAAGAAGACACTCGACGGCAAACTCAAGCAGGCCAATGGGCGAGCGAAAATCGTCGATGCGGCTTCCAATGCGAAACTCAAGGTGTCATTCTTCGGTCCGTTTTGGGGAGACTATTGGATTATCGATTTGGACCCGGAATACAACTGGGCCGTCGTTGGCATGCCGAGCCGCAAATATCTGTGGATTTTGAACCGTTCCCCCGTGATGGGTCAGGATGTTTTTGAGGGAATTGTCAGCCGATTGCCAGGAATGGGTTACGACGTTTCGAAACTCCTGATGACGGAGCATCCCGGTTCGAAAGACCAATAAGAAAGAAGTCACAAGAAATGCAAAATCGAATCTCTCAATCCTTTGGAATTCTGTTTGTGTTGGTTCTGGCGGCGGTGGGACCGGCTCAGGCACAAGAAAGCCGGCGGTTTTCAATTGAGCTGGAAGCAGGCCCGGTCTGGCAGAGCCAGAATGACGTACAGATTCCGAATGATGAATTTGGGACCAGGTTTTCGCTGGTTGACCTCGCCGGAAATGGCCCCTGGCTTGGAGTTCGAATCTATGGCACTTGGAACATCTCCGGGCGCCATGGCATGCGAGCATTGATCGCTCCATTGTCATACACCGAGAACGGGACATTCGACGAGACGGTTGATTTCGTCGGCGAATCGTTCCTTCCCGGTGTTCGAACCGAAGCCTCTTATAAATTCAACTCCTACAGGCTGACCTATCGATACCGGGTTTTGACCTCGGATCGATGGAGGCTGTGGGTCGGTTTTACCGCCAAGATCCGTGATGCGGAAATTGAGCTGCGTCAAGGCGAAATGTCGAGCAAAGACTCCAATGTTGGTTTTGTTCCACTACTCCATTTTGCCGCTGATTGGAGTTTCTCCGAGCGCTGGCACCTCATTCTCGACCTCGATGCTCTGGCCGGGGGACCGGGGAGGGCCGAGGATCTTGCGTTGAAGGTGGCGTTCGACGTCAACGAACAGTGGTCCGTCACCGCCGGCTATCGCACTGTCGAGGGTGGCGTGGATGGCGATGACGTTTATAACTTTGCATGGTTCCACTCTGCGGTCTTTTCCGGGGTCGTTCGGTTCTGATCGAAGAATCCTGAAAATACGGGCACACTTTCGACGAAGGCCTCCTTTTGGCGGGAGGGAAAAGGACTCACTCCTCTGAACTCTCCCAGCGTTGCGGGACCCTCTGAATGGCCGTTCGGTCGTAGCCCAGAGAAACGGCGTATTCAATCATTTGGTCGATTTGCTCTTGAGGGAGAGTTGGGGTTCTCGCCATGATCCAGAGATAGTCCCGTTTGCTCCTACCGATCATGGTCGTCATATAGTCGTCATCAAGAAAAATAATCAGATACTCACTCTTCAACGGCCAAAGGAACTGCATCCGCCACTCGGCCTGTGTCGTTTCGTTGTAGACAAATCCCTTTGGTTTCATGGTCTTCAGCGGGCCGTCAACCGACCCCGACCGAAAAGTGAAAGTGGTTTCGATCTCGCCCTTGTCGTTCAAGGAATACGATTCGACTGCATTGGTCGCGCCGCGTTCAAATCGTGTTGGGATATTTGCAATGACATACCAATCCCCCATAAAACGATTGAGGTCAACTGAAGAAACCGTTGGCATCGGTGGATATGAAGCCGTTCAGCAGGCCGATCCGGCAAGAACCACGCACGCCAACACGGACATCAGGCGGTGGGAAGGAATAGTTTCAAACAACGTAACAAGACTCTGGATCAGGCTCATGGTGACTCTCCGGGAAGAAATGGGCAAAAAGGGGGCCGAAGCCCCCTTTTTGAGTTCAAGAAAGAGTTGAATTTCCGATTTACTGAGGCAACACGGTCGTCGGATCAGAGGTCATGCTGTCGAGAACCGAACCGTAGGCGGCAAACGCGCCGTCTTCCGTGCTGGTCCAGACGTCGATGTAGGCGCCTTCAACCGGTGCCTCGTTGGCGAAGACCTGGTTGAGCTGAACATTGCCCCAGGGCGGGAGTTCAGCTGAGGCGGCATCGACCATCATGCCGTCGGCGGTGAAGCGCTCCCACATGATGGTCAAGGAAGCGCCGGTTCCATTGAGGATGCCGATGTTTGAACGATAGGCATCGTTTTCCGTGAAGAAGAGGATTCTCTTCTTGGTGTTGGCGGGATAGAGGTCCCCGGCTGCCATGCCCGGCATTCCCTGGCCATAGGTTCCGTCTTCAGTCGTATTGAACGTCCTGGAGAAGATTTTGAGGTCGGTGCTGTCAGAGATCAGAGCCAACGCTCCGAGAGCATTGACGCCATCGGGAACCATGAATGCTGCGGCGAGTACGTCGGCGTGGCGAATGGTCTCACCGGGGCCGAGCATAAAGGTGTCGGAAGCATTCGGGGCAGAGTTGTCGGTGTCGCGAGGCAGCCAGAGGTACTGGAAAGAGGCCATGCCGGAGCCGGCGTTCTGGATGTCAACATCAGTTGCCCAGTTGGAGCCCGCCGCACCCTTGGCACGTGCTGCGGCCGGAAGGAAGTAGAAGTTCTCAAGAGCACCGACGTCAGCGAGCAGGCCGGTTGCGTACACCGTGTAGACCATACCGTCTTCCAAAACTACACCGGGAACCGACAAGCCAACGGTGGCGGTGCCGGCAACTCTCGCTTCGAGGTCGTAGGTTCCTGCGGGAACCTCAAGATAGTTCGAGCCCTGTTGGAAGGCGACATTGGGAATGAGGACGGTTCCGTCGGTCAGCGTGATGTCAACTGCCGGAGTGTCGGGAGATGCGTGGAAAAAACGGACCCAGACATTGCCCGCAGCGGGGGTTCCGCCATCGGCTGTCAGGATGCTCGGAGTGATCATACTGAGGAAGTCCGTTGCGATGACCGTGTAGTCGGTGGCCGCGCTGAGGGGCAGGTCGGCCTCGATCACGACGGGCTCTGTGGCGCCGGTCGGAACGACTTTGACGTTGTAGGTGTCTGCCGGAACCTCGGCGAAAGGGCTGATTTCTTCGAAGGCTACGTTGGAGAAAGCCACACCGTCGTTGACAAGGACGTCAACGGCCGGAGCGTCAGGTGAAGCGTGGACCACCCGAACCCGGGCGCCGCCCATGTTGCCCTCGGGATCATCGACCGAGACAATCGCGTTGAGGGGTGTCGCGGCACTGGCGGATGCAGCGACGCCTAAGACCATCAGACCGGTCAAGCAGTTCCACAAAATATTTCTTACGTTTTTCATTCGTTGTTCCTCCTTGTTTGTGGCTCGTTAGAGCCGGGTTCCAGTGAAGCACTTGAAGTGCGGGTTGTTCTCATCGGCAGGAACAACGTCAAGGTTTTGTCTAATATTTCAGAAATTC
>CBDTUG010000267.1:0-3834 GCA_965363555.1 uncultured Thermoanaerobaculia bacterium | reverse complement strand
ATAGACCGGGAGAAGGGGAAACCTCCAGTTGCTACTCAACGCCAGCTTCGACGGGAGGGAAAAGCCAAGGCGTCTCATCAGCCGGCGCACCCTCGGGTTCGTGGCACCTGCGGCACCGTGCCTCGTAGACCCCCGCCGCTCCAACGACCACCTGCTGATCCGAGGGGACCAGGCGCTGCGTGTAGGCGGCTGAGGCGCCGCAGCGGGAACAAATCGCCGTAATCTTCATGACCTGCTCCGCCAGGGCCAGAAGTTCCGGCATTGGTCCGAAAGGCACGCCCCGATAATCCATGTCGAGGCCGGCAATAATGACCCGCTTCCCCAGATTGGCCAGATGAGAACAGACCTTCGGGAGACCGTCGTCGAAAAACTGGACCTCGTCAATTCCGACAACATCAGTCCTTGGATCAACCTTTGCAAGGATATCCGCTGATTTTTCAACGACTTCGCAGGGAATTCTCTGCCTGGAATGCGACACAACGTCCTCATCGGAGTAACGATTGTCCGTACCCGGCTTGAAAACCTGCAACCTTTGCCGAGCAATGGCTGCCCTGCGAAGCAGTCTAATCAGTTCTTCCGACTTCCCCGAAAACATCGGTCCTGCGACAACTTCTATCCAACCACCACCCGGAGTTCCACGCATCATTACCAGAGACTATCAGAACCGGAGAAAGGAGGAAGAGGTCAAAGAGGTCGAAGGGGTCGGGCGCAGCGCCGGCTGAATCCAGGAGGTAACCGAATAGGATGAAGCGAATCTCGCAAAAAACGCAGAGGACGCCGGGAAAAGATGAAGGATGAAAAGGAACAATAACAGTCGATGAATCCCTACCGCCCACTGGTGAGGGTTCCGGGTCCTGCTTTCAACCCCTTTGACCTCTTTGACCTTTTCGACCCTCTTTCGTTTCGTGTATCATCCCCACCCCAGTCCCTCAGGGGGCAAAAAGCAGGAGGAAAACATGAGCGAACGCACTTTCACGATCATCAAGCCCGATTCCGTCGAGAAGGGCAATGCCGGAAAAATTATCTCGCATCTCGAGAGCGAGGGTTTCGCGATTCTCGCCGGCCGGATGACCCACCTTTCCGAGAGCCAGGCCAAGGCCTTCTACGCCGTCCACAACGAACGGCCTTTCTACAACGACCTCGTTGCTTATATGACGTCCGGACCGGTGTGGGTCATAGCGCTCGAGCGAGACCAGGCCGTGCCCACCTTGCGCAAGGTGATGGGCGCCACCAACCCCGCCGACGCCGACGAGGGCACGGTTCGAAAGCTCTACGGAGAGAGCATCGAACGCAATGCCATCCACGGTTCGGATTCTCCAGAGAATGCCGCGATCGAAATCTCCTTCTTCTTTCCGACCTGCGATCTGGCGTAGATCTCCGGAGGTAGAGAACTCATGAGAGCCAGTTGGAACCAATATTTCATGAACCTGGCGGTGCAGGCCGCCACGCGCTCTACCTGTCCGAGGAAACATGTCGGAGCGGTGATCGTTCGCGACAAGTCCATCCTCTCTACCGGCTACAACGGCTCGATTCGAGGCGCGGACCACTGCACCGATATCGGATGCCTGATGGAGGCCGGCCACTGCATTCGTACCGTGCACGCGGAAGCCAATGCACTGGTTCAGGCCGCCAGCCATGGAGTCCGCCTCGAAGGCGCAGAGATCTACGTCACGGCATCTCCTTGTTTCGATTGCTTTAAACTGATCGCAAATGCCGGTATCCGAAGGATTTACTATGGTGAGTTCTATCGAGACGAGCGGGTTCTGGCCTTTGCCGAAGAACTCGGAATCACGATGACCCACCTGGGAATCGTAGCCGAGGCGCTCGAGTGACGATCGACATCGACCTCAACAACGTCACCGTTCCGTTCGACTGGCCCCGGATCTTCGGCGTCAACGGACCGGTCCACGTCGAGATCGGATCAGGCAAAGGTCGCTTTCTGCTCAAAATGGCAGCCGAATACCCCGATATTTCCCTCCTGGCCGTCGAACGAGCCGGGAAATACCACAAACTGGTGTGCGACAAGGCTGGGCGGCGCGGACTAGAAAATGTGCGACTACTACGAACGACCGCAGAAGATCTGCTCTTCAGGCTTCTCCCGCCGCTTTCGGTCGATGCCCTCTATGTCCTGTTTCCCGACCCATGGCCCAAGAAGAGGCACCACAAGCGCCGCCTGTTCTCGCCTGACGTCACAGAGGCGATGGTTCGTTGCCTCAAACCTGGTGCGCCGCTGTTGGTCAAGAGCGACCATCCGGGCTACGCCGAGGTCATTGGGGGCGTCCTGCAACAAACCCAGGGGCTGAAGCACACCGACCCAGAGGTGGCCTTCTCCGGCCTACCCTTGACCGGATTTGAATCGAAATACGTCAGGGAAGGTAGACAGATTCACGCCTTCTCGATGATCAAGGAGTAAAGACAGAGACTGGAAACTCGTACCTGGAGTGTCCAGTTTCCAGTATCTACCCCTCCAGCTCACCCGACACCACTTCGCCATCCGACAGCGTCACCGACCAGCGAACTCTTACCCTGGAGCGACTGGAGGGCAGCCGAATCACACCCGTAGTCAACAACTGCTCCGCGCCGATCAGGTTCTCGGTAAATCGCACGGCGTTGACGCCTGATCCGAGACCTGCTTTCCAATGATCCCCTACCCTCTTGCCCAACTCGATCCGGTCGAATGCCCCGGCATCTTCCGCCACCAGGTATCCGGAATCCAACGAAGCCTCCAGCCAGTTGCCGTGACCGGAAACCACCGAGGTGAAAGGGCTCCGGTTGGCGAACGTAATTCGGACGGATCTCCCCTGGCGGAGAAGTTTGACATCCAGGACCGGCGCAGGACCGTGGCCCTGCAAATATGCCAGCAGGGCCCGGCGGTCGATCCCCAGGGCGGCGCCGACAGGGGGCAACGTCACCAGATCCCACCCTGCCACTTGAGGCAAGAGAATAGAATCAATCTCCCGAAGAGCGGAGTCCAGGCGTACGGCGTCCATCCACTGGACTTCAAACCTCTCCCCTACCGCCCACTCACGTCCGCTCCACGCCATTGGTTTCCGAAAAACGAAGGCACGATCCAGTTCCGAAGCCGTACTGATTCGTACCCGGTCGCCATCGCACAGGCGGTCGAGACTTTCTCCCCACTGTTCCAGTTTGGGTTCCGTCCTCGGGGTCAAAACGATACCGACCCTGACCCTGACGTCGGCGCCCACAAGCGATGCCAGCCGTTCGGCCAAGGGATCACTCCCCGCATCACCAACACCCCGCAGACCAACGGCGCCTGGCCCAAACAAGGGCACGATGACGATTCCCGCCGCCTTGGCCAGTTCCAGGCCAAGGCCGGTTCGAATCTGGCTCACCGTGAGAATCGGCACGACCGGCAAGCCGGACACCTGGTCAAGGGCCCGGACAAAACCAGGAATGCCCGGCGAGAGAGTCGGCACATCAATGATGATCTCGGCTGTCGTGGTGCCCACAACAGGAGCCAGTCCGCGCCAGAGAGTCGAGGCCGCTTCGGGCGTGAGTTCGACAGATCCGGATTCAATACGCAACGCGGCCGAGACCGGGATCTCGCCGGCGATAGAGGGAGCCGGGTCGACCTTGATGACTGGCGACCCCGTCGTCAAGTCGATGGAACCCCTCCGAACAACCAACAGATCAACACCGGCCCTCTTGAGTTTCGCAGCAACGTCCTCATCGACGGCGCCTGCGACCCAGACGACGGTCTTGCGCAGCAGTGGTCGAGGCGCGTCAACGGCGTCGCCAGGCTCCCGCCCACATCCGATCGCCAGAACCAGCATGCACCCTAAAAGACATGGTTTCATCGGAGCATTCTATCCG
>CBDTUG010000266.1:0-3850 GCA_965363555.1 uncultured Thermoanaerobaculia bacterium | reverse complement strand
GGCTGCTCGGCTATTTGGTCATTCAAATCCTCTGAAGTTCCACTCGGCAAGGATTCAATACCACTTTCTCCAGGAGCTTCTTCACTTTGGGAAGACTCCACCACAGGACGTTCACCTGAGATCTCCTCGTTTTGAGTTACCACTGGGAACATTCCACCGGATGGCACCTTCAGGTATTTGAGGTAATAAATTGAAGCCGCCGAAATCATCAACAGGGAAACCACCACCACCAACCAAAAGACACGTGAATTACCTTTTCTGTGGGCAAACTCTTCTTCTTCAACCATTTCTTCATCCTCTTCAGACATGCTGGTGAAAAGGACCTTGGCGGGCCCTTGGTCATCAGCTGTAATTTCATTTTCATCCTCAACCACGGCCTCATCCACCAACTCATCCAACAACTCACCTGGAATAGCCACAATCTCATCATCCAGGTCCTTTGGCAGACCAAAACCAACCAATCCGGTGAGAGGGATTTCCACCGATTCGAAGCTCTCCAGAAGGTTGTTCACCAAGGAGGCCGAACGCTCGGATCGATCCCAGCAAAGCAAACGCAGATCCGCTTCGGCTGCCCATAGGCGGCCCACCGCGTCAGCCGGAGCCGTCACCAGGACGTCGTCGGCCTGGCGCTTCAAACGATCCAGCAAGTCATTGACTTCGGGGCCCGTAACATCCGCAGGAGTGAATGATCCCACCCCCAGCAAATAACCTCGCCGCCCTTCAAATGGCATGGGTATGCCACAATTAAGAACGCTGGAGCCGTAACGAACCAAATCAATCCATCCATCGATCTCCTGACGCCCAGCCCAGCGAGTCAGATCGGCCTCTTCGTCATCACCATCTAACAGCAGAACGGCCTGGTCACGGCTAGCCAGTTCTCTGGCAAAATTCAGGGCCGCCGCTACGCTCAGATGAGCTTCACCGGGTTCGTGCAGAAAGAGCCAAACCCTGGGCGAGCTGTGTCCGGCCATGGCACTGTCCAGGTTCTCACCCAGCTGGCCATCGGATATCAACTTGTTAACCTTTTCCCAAAAAGAGGACTCGTCAGTGAATTGAATGCTGTCGGCCCCCCACCCGGTGGAATATACAGGCAGACCGCCAGGCACGTTAGCTGATTGCCCCCCAGATTTGTCTTCTGGCTTTCCGGATTTCGTACTCATTGTTCAACTCCCAATGATTATTTCAGACGAGACCAGGCTGTGATGAATACATCGACGACCAGGTCAACTTCCTCTTCGGTGATGGTTCGCACATCCACGGCCAAACCATCCTGATTCATGCGTCCTACCAGGGCTGGGTTTCCCCAACGCAAAAACTGGTGACAGGCTTCGAGCTCTGCCTTGGGGCCATCCCACAACAAAAGCCTCGATTCGATGCTGGTGGTTGAAAAAGAACCACCACCCACGCTGGATTGGCCCGCTACCACCTTTGCCTGCCAACCGGCAGGAGCCTTGTCCTGCAGAAGGGTACGAAGTTTTTCCGCCCGGTTTGCCAGGTTTTCCAAAGACATGCCCAGCTGGTTGAGGGTGGGTATGTCCGGTTGCCCTTCGGCGCCCAGATAAAGGCTCAGAACTGCATCGAGAGCGGCCAAGGTGGTCTTATCCACCCGGAAAGCCCTGCGCATGGGATGCTTTCGCAAGCCGGAAATCATCTCCCGGGAGCCAAAAATAATACCCGCCTGGCATCCGCCAAGCAGTTTATCGCCGCTGCACTTATGATTGTGTCTTTCGCGTAAGTCCACTCGATGGTGCTGGCCCCGGGGGAAACGGCAAACCGCTTCTCCTGCCAATCGACTAAGACCAATCCACCCCGCCCTCTCCGCCACTGTAGTCGAAGGTGATCTCCTCACCCGCAGCAATCCCCTGCCGCGAGTAGAGATCGAAGCCGTCGAGTTCGGCGTTGCCGGGTTCCGCGTGGTTCAGATATCGCAGTAGGTTGCAGCCGCTTCGGGCCTCGACCGGCTCGCCGTCCTCATAGAGCCACAGGACATAGGTGCCGTCTCGCTTCGCCTCCGGTCCTTCGTAGGTCCCGATAAAGTCGCCCGACGCGAAGTCGATCCGGGCGAAGCAACCTGTGCCCTGTATCGGTGACTTCCCCTTGTAGACCCGATCACGGAGGCGGTTCGTTGGGTGATGATCGTTTGCCATTTATTTAGCATCTCATTGCCCCGCTCAACGCTTGCGCGCTTTGGCAAAGGCATCGGCCATCGTTCCACCGGCGGCAGGCTGTTGGGTCTGTTGTTGGCCCTTGTTACGTGGCTGATTCTGATTCTGAGTCCGCCGGTCGCGTTGGCCGTCACTACCACGCCCTCGACGATCTCCGGCCCGCTGTTGCTGCCGCTGGCCGCGCTCCTCACCGCTGCGCTGCTCCGGCTTGTCGCTCAGACGGCAGGTCAGGGCGATGCGCTTGCGCTCCAGATCCACCTCCATGACCTTGACCTTGACCAGATCGCCGGTCTTGACGACCTCGTGGGGATCCTTGATAAAGCGGTCCGCGAGGGCGGAGATGTGCACCAGGCCATCCTGATGAACGCCGATGTCAACGAAGGCGCCGAAGTTCGTGACATTGGTCACCGTGCCCTCCAACACCATGTCCGGCTTCAGATCCCGCAGGGTCTCGACCCCTTCGAGAAACTCGGCGGTCTTGAGCTCTGGCCGCGGGTCGCGGCCGGGCTTCTCCAATTCGCTGATGATGTCCTTCACCGTCGGCAGCCCGAACCGGTCATTGGTGAAGTTGGCCGCGTTCAGGTGCCGTAGCGTCGCGCTATCGCCGATCAGCTCACGAATCCCCTTGCCGGCCTGTTCGATGATCCGCCGTACCACCGGGTAGGCTTCCGGGTGAACCGCGGAGGCATCCAACGGCTCGTCACCGTCCGGCACACGCAAAAAGCCGGCGCATTGCTGAAAGGTCTTTTCCCCGAGCCGAGGCACATCCTTGAGCTTGCGGCGGTTCACGAAGGCACCGTGCTGCTCGCGGAACTGCACGATGTTCTCGGCGGTGGTCTTGTTGAGCCCGGAGACCTGCGTCAGCAGCGGGACGGAGGCGGTATTCAGGTCGACGCCCACGGCGTTGACGCAATCCTCGACGATCGAGTCCAGGGCACGTCCCAAGCGGGTCTGATTGACATCGTGCTGATACTGGCTAACACCGATCGATTTCGGCTCTATCTTGACCAATTCAGCCAGTGGATCCTGCAAACGGCGGGCGATCGAGACCGCACCGCGCAACGACACATCCATATCGGGGAGCTCTTTCGATGCAAACTCTGACGCGGAATAGACCGAGGCGCCTGCCTCACTGACGACCAGCGAGCGCAGACCCAGCTCCGGATGCCGTTTGATCAGCTCACGGGCCAGCCGGTCGGTCTCCCGCGAGGCCGTTCCATTGCCGATGCTGATCAGCTTGACGCCATGTTGCTTCGCCAGCACGGCCAAGCGAGCGATCGAGGCATCCCATTGGTTGCGCGGGACATGCGGATAGATGGTGTCGGTATCGGCGACACGGCCGGTTGAATCCACAACCGCCACCTTGACCCCTGTTCTGAGACCGGGATCCAGCCCCAGGGTCGGCAGCCGGCCCGCCGGTGCCGCCAACAGCAGCGCCTCCAGGTTACGGCCGAAGACCTTGATCGCCTCCTCCTCTGCGGCCTCCAGCAGTCGGCCCTTCAGGTCGATATCCAGCCGAGTCAACAACTTGATACGCCACGCCTTGCGCACGGTCTCCTTGAGCCAGGGATCCGCCGGGCGTCCCTGATCCTGCACACCGAAGCGTTGCGCAATCATCAGGCGGCACACCGCATCCGGATCCTCACCATCGCCGGAGATCAGGTCGAGACTCAAGACCCCCTGGT
>CBDTUG010000265.1:0-3854 GCA_965363555.1 uncultured Thermoanaerobaculia bacterium | reverse complement strand
TGGGTGCAGTGGATGCACTCCATTTGAAGGCCCTCGCGAATGTCGATGCCAGTGGGGCAGGTCGCAACGCAGAGGTCGCAGTCGATGCAATCTCCCGCTTGATCGGCAACGCCTTTTCTCTTCGGCGCTCTGGGCTCGCCCCGTTCTGGGTCGTATCCGACGATCAGGCTGTGGCGGTCGAGAAGCACGGATTGAAAACGGCCGTAGGGACAGGCAACGATGCAGGTCTGTTCGCGGAAATAGGCGAAATCGAAGGTCATCAGGACCGACGTGCCGAACATCAGGAAGAAAGCTCCGATGTGGCGGGTTGGTGGCTGTGACATCCAATCGAGCAGTTGATCCCAGCCGGCAAAATAGGCGAGGAAGGTGTTGGCCAGAAAGGCAGAGATGATGAAGAACAGAATGAACTTGAGGACTCGCCGCCCGTTTGCACCCTCTTTGTCCATTTTCAGTTGTTTGGAACGTCCTCCTTCGATCCAGACCTCAAGCGGCCGATAGAGGAACTCCATGTACACGGTTTGTGGACAGGCCCAACCGCACCAGACCCGGCCGAAGACCGCGGTCATCAGGAAGATGCCGACAAAGATGCTGAAAAGCAACAGCATCAGGAAGAAGGTGTCGGTGGGCAGGAACGTTGCCCCGAGGATATGGAATTCTCGGTCGGGAACGTTGAGGAGGATCAGCGGGTAGCCGTTCAGCTTGAGAATGGGCGTCAGAATGAAGGTGGCAATCAGGCCCCAGCCAACGAAAAAACGCCGACGGTAATGAACGCCCTTGGAGACCCTCGGCCGAAGCCAACGGCGGGTACCGTCCCGGTTGAGGGTGGACATGACCTGTTCGGTCGGCTGAGGTGCGTTTATTAATCCCATCGGAGGATAAAAATACTATGATTATCGGTCTCTTGCCACGCGCCGATCACGAGGCGACGGCGATTTCTTCGGTCGAAATCTCGGCGTCGGGGACCGTCTCCGTTGCTTCTTCCAACTCGGCTTCCTCAACGATCACCATCCCAGCAGGATCCAACTCCTTGCCTTGAGGCGCCTTCGGGTTGGGCGGATTTGAGCCCTGGAGGGTTCCGACGTAGGCGGCCATCGCCATCACCTGCCCGGGTGGCAGTTGATTCTTCCACGCCAGCATGCCCTTCTCCGGAACGCCATTGACGATGATGTTATGGATCTCGGTCAGACGGTTGCCGTGAAGCCAAAAGGTGTCACAAAGATTGGGGCCGATTCCGCCTTCGCCAAATACGCCGTGGCACGTGGCACAGCGAGCCGAATAGACCTTTTTGGACGTCGCCATCATCGAATCGCTCATCTTGAGGCCGTCCAAGGTCGTGTCGGTGATCTTGCCCAGGGCCAGAAGTTCTTCCGCCTGTTTATCGTAAAAGGCTGTCATTACCGCGTCGTAACTGTCGTTGGGCAATACGCCGGGCCCGAAGTGAAAGAAAACGATGTAGAGGGGCGCGAAAATGATGCAGCCCCAGAAAATAGCCTTCCACCACAGGGGCAACGGATTGTCGTACTCCTGAATACCGTCGTACTCGTGTTCGAGCAGCTGATCTTCGGTTGTTTCGACCGGGATTTCGTTCTGGTGGTCGGTCATTTGTCCTCGACCTCCTCTGAATTCGCTGGAACGTCATGTGCCGCGTTCTTTTTGGCCGTTAGGGCGATCCGGTCATCCTCAAGAGGCAAGCGGCTCTCCTCTTCGAAGGTCGGACCACGTCGAATAACGAACAGCCAGACCAAGAGTGCCAGAAAGGTGATGAAACTGACGATCAGGCCCAGCTCCGACCAGGAGTGGAGACCCGCGCCTGAGACAACATCCGACAGGCTCACGATGTCCCCTCGGCAGGGGTCGCTGGAGGTGCTTCAGCTGAGGACGGTTCCTCGATCGGTACGACGTCTTGGATCACGGAATCTGTCTGTGGCGGCGCCGGCAGAGTCTTGCTGATGTCGGTTCCCATCCGCTGTAAATAGGCGATCAGGGCGATGATCTTCTTGCCCTCAAGGCCGGCTTTGCCGCCCTGTTCCGCCAGACCTTCAGCTATCACTCTGGCCTGTTCTTGTGCCAGGGTCGGCGCGTTAGCGAGTTCGTCCTCGGTGTAGGGGGCGCCCAGAGTGGCGTTGCTCTTGACGGCTGTCTGAATACGCTCGAAATTGAGGTCTTCGGTCAGGAGCCAGGGATATGCGGGCATGATCGAGCCGACAGTGATCGAACGGGGATCATCCATGTGGCGAAGGTGCCACAGATCCGGGTACTTTCCGCCGATGCGGTGCAGGTCCGGACCGATGCGGCGGGATCCCCACTGGAAGGGTCGATCGTAGATGAATTCACCAGGTTTCGAATACTCACCATAGCGTTCGGTTTCGGCCCGGATCGGCCTCACCATCTGAGAGTGACAGTTGTAACAACCCTCGGCGACGTAGATGTCACGGCCTGCAAGCTCCAGAGGCGAGTAGGGCGTCACCGTAGCGATGGTTGGCACGTTGGATTTGATCAAAAAGGTCGGGATGATCTCGAAGAGACTGGCCACGATGACCGCGATTGTCACCATGATGGTGAATTTAATGGGTCGGCGTTCCCAGGCCCGATGCCATTCGGTTCGAGCGAAGTGTTCCAGGCGGAGAGCCGTGTCGGCGACGTGGGCGCCCGAGGCGGCCAGGGGAGAGGTGGTCTCTGTCGGCTCGTAATAGGTCTTGGCCAGGGCCGGTGCCTCGTACACTGGAATATCGTAGGTTGCCGGACGGCGTTTCCAGGTCATCAGCATGTTGACGCCCATGATCAAAACGCCGGTGAAATAGGCCAAGCCACCGATCACCCGGACCCAGTACATCGGGATCAATCGCAATGTCGTTTCAACGAAATCGCTGTACTTGAGGTAGCCGGCATCGTCGAAGGCCAACCACATCAGGCCCTGGGTCAGTCCTGCGGCATAGATGGAGACGATGTAAAGCAGGATGCCGATCGTGCCCAGCCAGAAGTGGGCTTCGGCCAGTTTCTTTGACCAGAGGTCGGTCTGGAAAAGACGGGGCAGAAGCCAGTAGACCATGCCGAAGGTCAGCATGCCGTTCCAGCCAAGGGCGCCGGCGTGAACGTGAGCGATTGTCCAGTCGGTGTAGTGCGAGAGGTAGTTGACGGCCTTGATCGAAAGCAGGGGCCCTTCGAAGGTCGCCATGCCGTAAAAGGTGACGGCGACAACGAAAAACTTGAGCACCGGGTCGACGGCGACCTTGTGCCACACGCCTCGCAGGGTCAGCAGCCCGTTGAGCATGCCCCCCCAGGAAGGCATCCATAACATCAGGGAAAAGAGCATGCCCACAGTCGATGCCCATTCGGGCAACGCGGTGTAGTGGAGGTGGTGCGGACCCGCCCAGATGTAGATGAAAACCAGCGACCAGAAATGCAGAATTGACAGTTTGTAGGAAAAGACCGGCCGATTTGCGGCCTTGGGCATGAAGTAGTACATCAAGCCGAGGTACGGTGTCGTCAGCAGGAATCCGACAGCGTTATGGCCGTACCACCACTGCATGAATGCGTCCTGAACTCCTGCATACAACGGGTAGCTCTTGAAGAGGGTCGAAGGCAGTGAGAGGTTGTTGAAAATGTGCAGAATTGTAATCGTAATGATTGTGGCGATGTAGAACCAAATAGCGACGTAAAGGTGACGCTCGCGTCTTTTGGCGATCGTGCCGAAGACGTTGACGGCGAAGATTACCCAGATCAGAGCGATCAGGATATCGATCGGCCACTCCAGTTCAGCATACTCTTTGCTCTGCGTGATACCCATCGGCAGGGAGAGGGCCGCCAAGACGATGATGAGCTGCCAACCCCAGAAGTGAATCGCCGACAGGGTC
>CBDTUG010000264.1:0-3892 GCA_965363555.1 uncultured Thermoanaerobaculia bacterium | reverse complement strand
ACCGCTACGATCTCGTCGTTATCGGCGCCGGACCCGGCGGCTATGTCTGCGCCATCCGCGCCGCCCAATTGGGTTTGACAGTCGCGCTGGTGGAAAAGAACCCGACCCTGGGCGGCACCTGCCTCAACGTCGGATGCATTCCGTCAAAGGCCTTGCTGGAGAGTTCAGAACTCCTGGTCGCCGCACGGGACCACTTCTCCGATCACGGAATCTCGGTAGGCCAACCTGAGATCAACATCGAGACGATGCAGGGACGAAAGGCCAAGATCGTCGAAGAACTTGTCGGCGGCGTCGCCATGCTGATGAAGAAGAACAAGGTGACTGTCCTGACAGGCCGCGGCGAACTCAAGGCTGCCGATATCGTTGCCGTGCATGGAGACGACGGTACGACCGAGATCGGTGCCTCTGCCGTCGTTCTGGCGATGGGTTCTGCCGCAGTCCAGTTACCCTTCATGCCGTTTGACGGTCAGCGTATCATCAGCTCGACCGAGGCCCTGGCCCTCACCAAAGTCCCGAAGAGCCTGCTGGTCGTTGGCGCCGGCGCCGTCGGACTGGAATTGGGATCAGTCTGGGCCCGACTCGGAGCCGAGGTCACAGTCGTCGAGTTTCTGCCCCAGATCACGCCCTTTGCAGACAAACAGATCGCCGGCGCACTCCAACGTGCGTTAGCCTCCCAAGGCTTGATTATTCGTCTCTCAACCAAAGTCATCGCGGCCAAGGTCCTCAAGACAGGCGTCAAGGTCACCGTCGAAAATGCCAAGGGCGAGAGCGAGGACCTCAAGGTCGACACAGTGCTGGTCGCCGTCGGTAGACGCCCGATCAGTAGCGATACCGGCCTGGAATCAGTCGGCGTCGCAACCGACGAAGCCGGCCGGGTAGTCATCGACGACCACTTTCGCACAAGCATTGCAAACGTTTACGCCATCGGTGATCTGGTCCGTGGACCGATGCTGGCCCACAAGGCCGAAGACGAGGGCGTCTCTGTCGCTGAGATCCTTGCCGGAAAACCCGGTCATATCAACTACGACGCCATTCCCAGCGTGGTCTACACCGAGCCTGAATTGGCGATGGTCGGACAAACCGAGGCTCAACTGAAAGAGACGGGCGTCGCATTCAACACCGGGCGATTTATGTTTCGGGCCAACGGACGCGCCAAGGCCCTGGGGCAAGAAGAGGGCATGGTCAAGATTCTCGCCGACAAGACAACCGACCAGATTTTGGGCGTTCACATGGTTGGACCCCGGGTGTCCGAGTTGATCGCCGAAGCCGTTGTGGTGATGGAGTTTCGCGGCTCGGCCGAGGACCTCGCCCGCACCTGCCATGCCCATCCGACACTGTCCGAAGTCGTCAAAGAGGCGGCGATGGCGGTGGAGAAGAGGGCGATTCATAGCTAACGTGGAACAGGTCTGATTTTCATCGAGAGCACGCCAATTTGAAAGCACATGAGGAAATCAAAACCGCTCCCCGCTTTGGATCAGCAAGCGCATCCATATAAGACGAAAGAGGTGGGCCACGGCCCACGACACTTCATACCCTGCCCCTTTGACCCCTTCGACAACTTCAACCTCTTGACCCGCGTCCCAGCTTTCTCCCCTCCACGCTACAATGATTCCCGATGCAGTCATCCTTCGATCAGATACGTAACGCTCTTTCCTCCGCTTATCCTCTGACCCTGCTGGTCAGTCTCGAAGAGGAAAGGATGGAGAATCTCCTGGGACGGTTTGCCACAGGGGCCAAACCCGAGCCTTTCCCGGTCTCCGTTTGGAATTGCGTCGACGGATTCAGTCATGCCGGTGGCGATGCATTCACAGATCCAATGCAGGCGCTGGCCTGGATCGCAACTGAACGCGCTCCACGGGGTTTCTATTTATTCAAGGACCTTGCGAGCCTCTGGGACGACCGCCAAATGTTGCGGCGTCTGAGGGACACGGCGATGAAGGTTCGCGGGACAGGCCGCTATCTCTTCATCCTCAATACCAACGCGGAGCTGCCGGACAGCCTCAAACCCCTGACCTACGTGGTGATTTCGCTGTTCCCCGATGACGGAGAGCTTCGAACAATGGCAAAGGGGATTCTCAGTGAAGGCCGGGCCACGGCCCCCATCCTCGAGCAGCTCGTGCTGGCCCTTCGAGGAATGAGTCTGACCGAGGGCGAACATCTGCTCAGGCGTCTGGCCTCTCGCCACAAGGACCTCGACGAGGATTTCTTCCGAGCGGTCCTGGACGACAAGGAACAAATTTCCCGAAAGGAAGGCATCCTGGAGTTCGTCTCACCGGACGACTCTCTTTCCGAACTTGGAGGATTGGATCAGCTCAAGCTGTGGGTCCGGGAACGAGAGAGCCTCTTCAAACCGGCCGCCGGGGAGTCGAATCTGCCCTCGCCCAAAGGTGTCCTGCTAATGGGCATCTCCGGTTGCGGCAAGAGCCTGGCGGTCAAGGTGATCGCCAACGAGTGGGGACTGCCCCTCTTCCGCTTGGACATGAATCTGGTCTTTGCCGGCACCAAGGGTTCCGCGGAGTGGGTCTTTCACCGGGCGCTCGAGGCCATCGAGAGCCTGGCGCCGGCAGTACTTTGGATCGACGAGATCGAGATGGGGATTGGCGGCTATCACGAAGGCGCCACGGGGTCGATGACCAGGATTTTCTCGACATTCTTGACATGGATGCAGGAGCACAAAGCCAAGGTCTTCGTCGCGGCAACGGCCAATCGCATCAATCTTCTGCCGGCGGAGATCCTCAGGAAGGGCCGGTTCGACCAGGTTTTTTTCGTCGACCTTCCGGCAGACGAAGAGCGTAAAGAAATCCTCAACATCCACCTCAGGCGTAACGGGCTGGATCCAGCGAAATATGATCTGATCCTGTTGTCGTCGGCGACGCGAGGCTGGAACGGCGCAGAAATCGAACAGGCCGCGATTCAGGCCCGTGTCACCGCCCACGCCAAGGGCAAAGAAGTCACTCAGAACGGTCTGCTGGCGGCCTTCGGCAAGATCATTCCGCTTTCACGCACTATGGAGGAGCAGATCAAGGCCATCAGGTCATGGGCCAGGACGCGAGCCCTGCCGGCTACTACACCCGAGAAGCCGAATCTATGATGCCTGCGGCTCTCGAGACCTGGCGGCACGTTGAATCGACGTTCGACGTTCGACGTTCCTACCCCCTCACCAGATGAAACCTGGCTCCCCCTCTATGACGCGCCTCCTGGTACGGCCGGGCCAGGGCGGCACGCGGCTTGACCTCTTCCTGCCCGACGCCGCAGGCTTGTCTAGGCGACGCTCCAGAGCGCTGATCTCCGAAGGCGCCGTGTGGCGCAATGGACAGGCCATCCGGGTTCAAAGCCGAACCCTGGACGAAGGTGATGTCATCGATATCGTGGCTGCCGACATCAGCCTGGTTGAACCACCGTGGCGTCCCGAGGACCTTGACCTGGTCTTCGAAGACCGGTGGCTGGCCGTCGCCAACAAGAAAGCCGGTGTCCTGACCCAGCCCTCGGAGAACAGCCGCACTGAAGAACTGGCTCTAGACCAGCACCTCCTGCTGTGGATGGCCTATCGGGACGGACGCAGGCCCTTCCTGCGCACAGTACACCGCCTGGACCGCCTGACATCCGGCCTGGTCGTTTTTGCCCACAATCCCCAGGCTCTGCCGGCACTGGATCGGTCGTGGCGCACAGGCAAAGTCGATCGCTTTTACCTGGCCCTGGTAGAAGGCTGCCCTGATGGAGAAGATGACGGCGTGATCGACGCCCCGATCGGCCGCGACCGGGCGCACGCCTGGCGTTTTGAGATTGATCGACGCGGCAAAGCCGCCCGAACCCGCTTCCAGATCTTGCTTCGTTCAGAAGGCTGGTCCGCGGTTCTTTGTCGTCTGGAGACCGGACGGACCCATCAGGTCCG
>CBDTUG010000263.1:0-3895 GCA_965363555.1 uncultured Thermoanaerobaculia bacterium | reverse complement strand
GGCAAGGGCTTCCGCGGAGTCGTACTTCCTGTACGTCGCACAAGGAAACCCGCAGTCTGACGACGAAATTGCAAAAAAGTGCCGTTTCCGGACGGGAACTAGCCCGATATTGAAGACGGCCCAACGCCTACCCTTCCTCTGCCGGCGCCGCCTTTTCTGCCGCCTCATCGGGAACGACTTCGTGCTCTTGAAGCAGGATCCGCTTGTCCCGGTAGACTTTAGCGGCGCCAACAAACGACATGAAGATCGGATGGGGCTCGTAGGGCCTACTCTTGAATTCGGGGTGGAACTGGCACGCCAGGAACCAGGGGTGGTCTCTCAACTCTATGACCTCGACGAAAATCCTGTCCGGGGATTTTCCGCTGATGACCAGGCCACGCTCTTCAAAGAGCGGCACGTACTCGGGGTTGACCTCATACCGATGACGGTGGCGCTCCCAAACCTCGTCCGCGCCATAGGCGTTCCACGCCAGGGAACTGGGCACCAAACGACAGGGGTATTTGCCCAAACGCATCGTGCCCCCCATCTGGTCGACGCCGACCAGCTCACGCATCTTGTATATCACCTTGTAGGAAGGTTGAGAGTCGAACTCGGTCGAATGTGCCCCGGCAAGCCCGCAGACGTTCCGGGCAAACTCGATGACTGCAGTCTGCAGGCCCAAACAAATCCCGAAAAATGGAATTTTGTGACCGCGGGCAAACTCGATTGCCCGGATCATGCCTTCAATGCCTCGCTTCCCGAAACCGCCAGGCACCAGGATCGCGTCGACCTCAAACAGAGCCTCCGGATAGCCCGAACCCTCCAGGGTTTCGGCGTCGATATAGACCAGATTGACCTTGACCTCGTTGCCCAGACCACCGTGCTCCAGGCTTTCGTTGAGACTCTTGTAGGAGTCCGCGAGGTCAACGTACTTACCGACGATCCCGATCGAAACCTCACCCTTCGGGGATTGAATCGCGTCAACAACATCACGCCATCTTTTGAGTTCCCTCTTGCCTTTCGGCAGATTGAGTTTCTCCAGGACGATTTCGTCCAGGCCTTCGGCCGCCAACTTCATCGGCACCTGGTAGATCGTCTCGGCATCTTCGGCAGGGATGACCGCCCGGGTCTCGACGTTGCAAAAGAGGGAGATCTTTTCTCGCAGATCTTCAGGGAGCGGACGATCCGTACGACACAAAAGGATGTCCGGTTGGATACCGATCTTGAGCAGTTCCTTGACCGAATGCTGGGTGGGTTTGGTCTTCAACTCATCCGACCCTTTGATATAGGGCACCAGAGTCAGATGAATGATCAGAACATTGTTGCGATCGGTTTCACTCCTGAACTGGCGAATGGCCTCAAGAAACGGCAGGCTCTCGATATCACCGACCGTGCCCCCAATCTCGACGATGACAAAATCAGTTTCGCCCCCAACAGCCCGAATCCGACGTTTGATTTCGTCGGTGATGTGGGGAATCACCTGTACGGTCTTCCCCAGGTAGTCTCCGCGACGCTCCTTCTCGAGGACCGACAGATAAACCCGCCCCGTCGTGAAGTTGTTTTTCTTGGTCATAATGCTCGAGGTGAACCGCTCGTAATGCCCGAGGTCCAGATCCGTCTCGGCCCCGTCGTCGGTGACAAAAACCTCTCCGTGCTGGAAGGGCGACATCGTGCCGGGGTCGACGTTGACGTAGGGATCAATTTTCAACATCGTCACTGAGTAGCCGTGGGCTTCCATCAGGGCGGCCAGGGACGCTGCCGATATACCCTTGCCCAGGCCCGAAACAACGCCTCCGCTTACAAAGACATACTTCGTCGCCATCCGATCACTCCTTCATCTGCAGGGCGAGCAAACGCTCGACCTTTTGAAGGTCCTCCGGCGTATCGACGCCGATCGCTTCGTCAAGCGCATCGAGGACCAGGATGTCCATTCCGTTCTCGAGGGCCCGGAGCTGTTCCAGGCTCTCCATCTTTTCCAGCGGCGATGGTTCCAGACCGACAAAGGTCTGCAAACCCACCCGGGTAAAAGCGTAAATTCCAAGGTGCAACAGAGCCGATTTCTGCGCTTGGGTCGTCTCTCGCCTGAAGGGAATGGTTGAGCGGGAGAAATAGAGCGCCCGACCGTCAAGGGCCCGTACGACCTTGACCGCATTGGGATCATCGTACCGACCGGCCGGCAAGGGCCGGCACAAGGTTCCCATGGCCACCTGAGGAGCTGAGGCCATGCCCTTGACCAGCAAATCAATATTCCGGGCCGACAGCAGTGGTTCGTCGCCCTGGACGTTCACCACCAGGTCCCACCCTGAGCGACCGATGACCGCTTCCGCCACCCGATCGGTTCCGGACCGACAATCACCGGTCATCACCGCGATGGCCCCCGCGGCTTCGCAGGCTTCGGCGATACGAGGATCATCAGTCGCCACGACGACCTCAGTGATCAATTCCGCGGCAGCAGCCCTTCGAATGACGTGTGAAATCATCGGTTCCCCGGCAATCTCTGCAAGAGGTTTACCGGGAAATCGAGTCGATGCCCACCGTGCGGGAATCACTGCTATGGCCGTTGGCTTGAATTGTCCCATCCCGTGGACCGATCCTAAGGATCTCATTCGAGAAGTCAAGGCATTCTAAAAATTTTCAAACAAACGCTTGTTGTAACCGACCTCGTCGGTGGCTTTCAGCTGAGCCTCATGCAAGATTCGTAACGGCACGATGAGGGGCAGGACGCAGTCCCGGCAGTCCCTTCGGCTTTTCTTTTTGTGCCTCTTTGTGGCCATTCTACGAGTTTTGCAAGCCCCTGAGCTGATAGCTGCACGACAGACCGGCCGGCCGCTTTTTGGTTCCGGTTTTGCCCGGCGGAATGTGATACAAACACATGTGTGAAAAACCAACCGACCACCCGAGAACGCCTGATCGCCACCGGGACCACAGTGTTCGCAGATCATGGCTACCGTGGCGCTGCGGTCCGAGACATATGCAACCTTGCCCGGGTCAACCCTGGAGCGATCTCCTACCATTTCGGAGGCAAACGGCAGTTATACCGTGCCGTCCTTCGGTCGGCCGTCGACCATCTGGCCGCTATCACACGTCAGGCATCGGCAGAGCGAGGCCGGTTGGGCCTGAGAGACGGGTTCATCGCGCTGGAACGGGAGGTCCAAGCAGGCTCACCTGCCCCTCGCCTTCTCCTCCGAGACATGGCCGAAGGCGGCCAGATGGCCTTGGAAGCTCTGTCCCCGGTTCTTCGTGAACTCCGCGGCGCCTTCGTGAACGCCCACGGAGCCTCGGAGGACCCGGCTTTGCAACGCCACCTCAAGGCCATCCTCATCGGCTTTGCCGCTCCTCTCCTCTTGTCGGCAACCGCCTGGCCGATCCTCGAGCAGACCCTCGGTGTCGACGAAGAGGACCGCACGGCTATGTTCGATAAGGCTTGGCAGTAGGAAAGGAGCTGTCAGCTTCAGGCTTCAAATTGTAATAGCAACCTGAAACCTGCGACCTGACATCTGCCATATATTTCATCTTTCCCCTGAACCAAAGCCCTCGATCCGCCGTACAATGGGTTGCGACTCATTCTTAAGGAGAGATTATGACTGCTTCAAAACACGGATCCTTTGTCTGGTACGAAATGTTGGCGACCGACACCACGGCCGCTGTGGACTTCTACTCACGGTTGATCGGCTGGACCACCCAGGAATGGAACGAAATGGGCCAGCCCTACACGATGTGGGTTGCCGGGGAAAAGCCGTTCGCCGGTTTGATGGAACTTCCCGAAGAGGCGCGCTCTGCGGGCGCCCCACCCCACTGGCTGGGGTACGTTGGGGTGGACGATGTCGATCAAACAACCGCCAAGGCTGTGGCGCTCGGCGCCACCGTGCTCGTGCCTGCACAAGACATCCCCAAGGTCGGTCGGTTCTCGGTCATC
>CBDTUG010000262.1:0-3906 GCA_965363555.1 uncultured Thermoanaerobaculia bacterium | reverse complement strand
GCTCTTCCGATCTAGAATCTTCGCCGTGTATGGGTAGCCGTGATAACCCTGTGAGGATCTGCAGGGGTCCCCACAATTCCCCCCCGTGCCGTAACACGTCGAACCAGCCTTGACGCCACTGACAAGGATGGCGTCGTCACCGCCGGACCGCACCCAGTCGGCGCCCATCCAGGAGTCCGCCGACTCGTATCCCGGAAAGTCACAATCCCCCTGATACGGACAGCCCGGGTAGATCTCCCGGTAATAAAGCAGGTCGAGTGCATCGACCGGGTTATCCGGGTCAAAGGCAAAGAACGCCGGCCCCTGGGAGCCACCGTTGGCGCCGGCTTCCCGGGCGAAACCGGTGACCATGGTCTTGGATCCCAACGTCTGGCTTGTGACCCAATCCTCCGGCAGGGAAAAAAGATATGCGCCGTACATATTGGGGTGAAAAGGATCCACCCGCGGGCCGATCTCTTCTATCGGCGCTGTCGGCCGACGGTAAAAGGTCGGGGCGTATTCGCCGGTGACGTTGTACCAGTCGCGACAGGTCGCCGCAGCTTCCGAACCAATGCCCTCGACACCCGAGATGTCCGAGTAGTCGCCCGGACACCCGGCTGTTGCCAGGGGGCCTTCGAGGGTCGTCGCCTCAGCCAGGTCGTCATAGATCTGCGCCGCCACCAGGTCGGTGGGAATGCTGATTCGGCGCACCGCATGATCATAGACATGATCGGTCACCCAAAGCCCTCCGCTGGGCGCTGACCCGATATCGGTCATGTTGTAGGCGCACGCATCACCAGCGCACTCGAGCCTGAAAGCGCCGATGTAGCGGAATTCGTTCTCCGCGATCAGGCCATCCTGAGCCCGGACGCCCCCGGGCGAGATCACTCCCAGGACAATGGCTGTCAATAACACCCCTGCCTTCATTCGCAGACCGTCCTTTGCCGCTTCTCTTCCACCGTCCAGGATAGAGCACATTCGGGAACGCCTGCGAGATGCTCGTCACACTATCGCTGATTCCTGTTCCACGGCCCTGGGGCCATCTGTCTGGACTCCGGCTGTGTCTATGGTGGTTCGCTCAGTGCCATGAGACTCGAGGACGGGTGGATTATTGGAGAAGGGTAGTGTCCCCTATATCACACGATTTGATATGACAGTTCGAGTTTGCCAACGCCGCGGTTCAGGTTGATTTCCGAAGATCCCAAAGCCCGGCACCGGCGGGTTGCTTGGCGGCTGCCCGGATGCAAATACTCGATCGCAGAGGGTGCCGCCGTGGATTGCCCCAACTGGGATATAATGACTCTATGGCAAGCAAGGCTGAGACTGTTTTCGACAAGATTCTCTCCGGAGAGATTCCGTGTCACAAGATTTACGAGGACGACCACGTCCTGGCGTTTCTCGACATCGGTCCTCTTTGTCCGGGGCACATGCTGGTCATTCCGAAAGAACGGAAGGCATTTCTGCATGAACTCAGTGACGCGGCGGCGGCGGCCATCGGGCTGGTTTTGCCCCGTTTGAGTCGGGCACTGATGGCCGCAACCGGGGCAACTAATTACAACGTCCTGCAAAACAACGGGGCCCAGGCTCATCAGGTCGTGATGCACGTGCATTTTCACATCATTCCCCGATTCGGAAACGATGGTCTCGAAATCGGTTGGAATGCGAAGCCTCTGCCCGGCGAAGCCGCCGACAGCCTGCTTGACGCGATGCGGGCTTCCCTGGCGAGCGGCTGAAGGCGGAGGCCGGGTTTGCTCGACGGAATTCTCTCTTCGGATCAGCTTGCAGTTCTTAAAGAGGAGCGGTTCCTCCTGGCAGACATTGCTGCGGAATTGGCCCTTCAGGAGGTTCCGGACGACGATCGTGCTGCCCTCGCTGCCTCGGTGGAACAACTTGACGACCTCTTTCTCGTTGTAGTGGTTGGTGAATTCAACGCCGGGAAATCTTCGTTGTTGAACGCCATTGTCGGTGAGGCCGTCCTGGAGGAGGGCGTGACGCCCACGACCTCGCAGATTCACTTGATTCGGTGGGGCGAGACAGCATCTCGAAATGAACTGGTCGACGGTGTTGAAGAGGTTCATCTGCCTCTCCCGTTGCTTCGGGAGATCACTCTGGTCGATACGCCTGGAACGAACGCTCTCGAACGCCGGCACGAGGCATTGACCGAGGAGTATGTGCCGCGGTCGGATCTTGTGCTCTTCGTGACTTCGTCGGATCGTCCTCTGTCCGAAAGCGAGCGGCAGTTTCTCCAGCGGGTCAAGCAGTGGGGCAAGAAGGTTGTTGTTGTCGTCAACAAGGTGGACATCCTGAAGGATGGTGATGCCGTTGAGGAAGTACTGGCCTACGTCAGGGAGCATGGGCAGACTATCCTCGGCGTCCCGCCCCAGATTTTTGGGGTATCGGCAGCTCTGGCGCTCAAGGCCCGCAGGAATGGTGGGGGCGAAGTCCAGGATCCGGGAGGGTTGACGGCTCTCGAACTCTACCTTCGGCAGGTTCTCGACCGAAATGAACGGGTCCGCCTCAAACTGGAGAATCCGGTTGGTGTTGCCCAGAATGTGATGACGCGTGCCGAAACAGTGGTTGATGCCAGGTTGGGTTTGATCACCGACGACATTACGACATTGGCCGACATCACCCGCCAGCTCGACGTCTACTCACACGACATGCAACGGGAGTTCGGGCTTCGGCTGTCCGACATTGACACCGTGCTTCACGGCCTCGAGCTGCGGGGCATCGATTTCTTCGATGAACGCCTTCGCCTGAACCGCTTGCCTTCCCTGTTCGACAAAGAGAAGCTCCAGAATGAGTTCGAAAAGGTCGTCGTCGGCAGCGCGCCCGCGGAGATCGAACAGAAGGTGGAGGCGCTGATCGACTGGTTGGTGGCTTCGGATCTTAACCAGTGGCAGGCTGTCGTTGCTCACGTCAACCGGCGGCAGTCAGTCCATGCAGACAGGGTTGTCGGCGAAGTCGGCACACGGTTCGACTACGATCGTTCGGCTTTGCTGGAGAGTCTCGGCAGGGCTTCAAAAGAGAGCCTGGCAAGTTACGACCGCGCCCTCGAGGCCAGACAAATGGCCGAGAGTGTTCAAAAGGCCGTGACCGGTACCGCCCTGGCCGAGGCCGGCGCTTTGGGCCTCGGAGCGACGGTGGCGTTGATGGCCTCGTCGACCGCGGTCGATATCACGGGGTTGGCAGCCGCCGGTCTGTTGGCTGTTGTCGGGCTGTTCATATTGCCGGTTCGTCGGCGGCGGGCCAAGGCCGATCTCAGAGCGAAGATCGGGGCCTTGCGCTTGAATATCATGAGTGGCCTCACCCGACAGTTCGATGCCGAGGCTGCCAAGAGCCTGGTCCGGATCCGCGAAACCATCGGGCCCTACGATCGATTCGTTCGGGCCGAGCAGACTCTGTTGCAAGGGCAGAAGGCCCGGTTGGCCGGGTTGAGCGGTCAGTTGAGAGATCTCAAGGACAGCATTTTCAGGGTAACGGAAAGCTAAGAAACTTGGATACTGGGAGGCTTGCACGTTGTGATGCTCAACGCTGCCACCCAAGGTATTGGAACAAAAGGCTCTTTCTTCAAGGCGCTGGGGGTTGAAACCGTCTGACAGAGGTGAATTCACGGTGTTTGACCAGACCACGCCGGATCAGATTGTGGATGATTACACGGTTGTTGAGGTCTGAACCAGGTAGCAGATTGAGGACCTCCTCGATCGTATATTTTCCGGTGATTCGAGAGAGAACGAAACCCTCGGCAGGATCGCAGTCCAGTTTGATCAGATCGTCCAGCTCGATGCCCAACTCGAGGATATCCGATCCGTTGATTCCCTCATTTTCCAGGGTCTGTTGGATTCGGCTCAACATTGCAGAGGCCCAGGGTTTCACGGCCGGGTCAGGAGTGTACTTTTCCTGAGCCAAGGTGACCAGTCTGAGGGC
>CBDTUG010000261.1:0-3907 GCA_965363555.1 uncultured Thermoanaerobaculia bacterium | reverse complement strand
AAAACCGACGTGACCATGAAATAGATGATCAAGAGGAACGAGATATCGGCCATGGAACCGGTGAAGATCTCTGATTCGATCTCCCGTTTTTTGATATTTATGACGCCCATGATCGCCCCCGTCAGCCGTCTACGGTCTTCTGGTCTGAGAGCAGGAAGATGATCTTGACCTTCGACTGCTTCAGAGCATCGAGAACCGCATCGACCTTTTCGTAGTGAACATCCGAATCTGCCTTGATGATGAATTCCTTGGTGGGGTCTTGAGCAACCACCGTGGAGGCAAAGGTAATGACCTCCTCGTTGGTGCTGACCGGCAAGGACATTTCTTCACCAGTTGAAACCCTGATCACTTCACCCTGGTCCGGGGAGGAGATCGAGATCACTGCAGCTTTCTTCGGAATATTCTTGCGTACCCAGGTTTCGGGAAGGTCGACCTGAGTTCGATCAACCTCGGTGTTATAGGTCAACACGAAGAAGACGATCAGCAGAAAAACGATGTCTGCCATCGACGCCGTGAAGATCTCACCGCCGCTCTTCTTCTCTCTACCGCGGATGACTGCCATCGCGGCCTCCCTTCGTTCGTATCACCTTCACGCCTGGGGCGCGTCGGTGCCCTGACCCGAGCTGTACCGTTGACTGTCCATCTCGATGAAAGTTTCCATCAACATGTTGGTGGCAGTTTCGATGTCACGCACGAAACGGGTGATCTTGGTGTTATACCAGTTGTAGGCCAACTGGGCCGGAATGGCGACGATCAGGCCGGTTGCGGTCGTGATCAGCGCTTCCGAAATACCGGATGCAACCGCGCCGGGGTTGGTCAGACCTTCGGACGCCAGGGTCGCGAAGCTCTTGATCATGCCGGTGACGGTCCCGAGGAAGCCCAACATCGGGGCAACGTTGGCTGTCGTGGCCAAGACGCCCATGCGGCGCTCGAGCCGATCCAGTTCGTACATCGCGGCGTTCTCAATGGTCTTCTCAATGTCTTCACGGGTGTGGCCGAAGCGCAGGAGGCCGGCCTTCATCACCGAAGCAACGGGGCCACGGCTTTGCTCGCAGACCTTGATTGCCTCTTTGACGTTCCTGTTGACCAGAAGAGCCTTTCGGATCTTTGTCAAGAACTCGTTGACATTGATCTTCGCCTTCGTAAAGACGATGAATCTCTCGATGATGAAGGTCAACGCGAGGAGCGAGAAAAAGAGAAGGGGCCACATCATGGGTCCACCCTGGCGGAAATACATTGCGAGAGTTCCGAAGTGCACGATCTTCCTCCTACAAATTACAAGTTTCTGGGCCTGGGCCGAACCCAGAATTTCCCAAAGTTCGATTGTGACCTATTCTGACGTAAGTGACAAGGGGGTTTTCGTCAGAAGCGGTCAGATTTTCTTTGCCACAGCCCTTTCAGAAGTAGGGCAGGGAATCCTAGCACGAGGATTTTCAACGCGTCAAGGTGTTGGTTTTCCAGTTTTCAGTTTCCGGCACCCGGGGCGGAATCACTGGCCCAGCCGGGGACGTTGATGGATGTGGGTCAGAGCGATGGCCATGGCGTCAGCTGCATCATGGGGCGGTGTCTCGCGAAGGCCCAGCAGCCGGCTGACCATGAAGGCAACCTGCACCTTTTCAGCGCGCCCGTGACCGACGATCGACTTCTTGACTTCGGCCGGGGAGTAGTCGGTGACTTTGATATCAGCGGACCCGAGAACCGAGAGCAAGGCCCCCCTGGCTTCGGCCAAGACGACAGTCGACCGGGGATTACGGCCGGTGAACGGGGTTTCGACGGCCGCTTGATCGGGACTGAACTCTTCAACGATCTTGGCCATCCGGCCGGCCAAGTCGGCCAATCGGGTCGGCCGGTCATCACCCTTTGCACGAATGACACCAAAATCCACAAGGTTATATCGATTGCCCTCGGCCGTGATGACTGCCCACCCCGTTGCGCTGGACCCTGGATCGATGCCGATGACCCTGAAACTCAGAGTGACTCCAAGATCTTTTCGTCGATGTCGAAGTTGGCCCAGACATTCTGAACATCGTCCTGATCTTCAAAGGCCTCCATCAATCGAATCATCTGTTGGGCCTTCTTGCCCTCGAGTTCAACGGTCGTCGAGGGTTCCATATCGAATTGTGCGGCCTCCACCGTGACTCCGGAAGCCTCCATCGCCTCCTTGACCTGGTGAAGTTCGTCCGGCGCCGTGAAAATTCGGACGTACTCGGTGTCGTCCGTATCAAGGTCGTCGGCGCCGCCCTCCAGTGCCTGCTCCATCAGCCAGTCATCGTCGAGGTCGTCCGTTCGGGCAATCAGGATCAGCCCCTTGCGGGTGAAGAGCCAACTGACACTCCCGTTTTCTCCCAGGTTCCCGCCGTGTTTCGAGAAAAGATGCCGGACCTCCGGCACGGTTCGATTGCGGTTGTCGGTCAGGCACTCAAGCATGACGGCAACCCCACCGGGCCCATAGCCTTCGAATCGGACTTCCTCATAATTGACCCCAGGCAGTTCGCCGGTACCTCGCTGGATTGCTCGGTCCATGTTATCGGCCGGCATGTTTGCGCCCTTGGCCGCTGAGACTGCAGCCCTGAGTCTCGGGTTGCTTTCGACATCACCGCCCCCCGACCTTGCAGCAACCGTGATCTCGCGAATGATCTTGGTGAAGATCTTGGCACGCTTTGCGTCGGCCCGACCCTTTTTATGCTTGATTGTGCTCCATTTGCTGTGGCCTGACATCACGCCTCCATTACGCCGCGAATAAAAGGATGTGGTCGATTACACATTCTCAATCGAGCCACCTCCGACAATAGCGTGTTGTCGCTCCGTTGTCGAAAGATAATTGGACTCGTAAACAGTGGAGGGTTGAACCTTGCGCTCGCCGAATATGATTCTTCGAGACCCTCCTGCCGCCAATCAGTGAAACAAATCCGCCTCTTAACTCTGGCGGTATTGGGTTCGCTGAGCCCTGGCACACTTAATTGATCGAGAATCCAGAGTATCCTTGGGTCGGAATCAGCACTCCGTGGAAGCCTGGAGTTGACTTCGCGGGCAGGTAGAACATAATAAACGTGGACTCTTTACCGAGTCCACCACCGGGGGATTATGACAGTCCAACACCTGAGGATGGTGATATGAGCGCGAATATTCTTCTTATCGAGTACGAACCGCGATACGTCGAACGGGTTCAACAGGCACTCAGTGGCTCGGGTTACGCCTTGGAGGTAGCCGGCGACATTGACGCCGCTGTTGAGGTCTGTGCGGCATTTGAGCCCCAAGTGGTCATCATGACTTCGGTCCTGCCACGAATCAAAATCGAGGACGCCATCACCCAATTGAGGGCCCTCGCCGGGTTGCGGACGACGCCGATTCTGATTCTGATGTCCGGCTACAGTGGCGAGGCTCCCAAGGCGGATGCCGAACGATATGCGGCCCAGGACATCCTGGAACGTCCATTCACCAGCGAGGTACTTCTCAAGCGTATCGAGGAGTTGTTCAGGGAGGCCACAGATCCGGCCGCGACCCAGGCGATTCCTCAAGACATGCTTGAGGCACTTCGGCGTTCCGGTGGTGCGGATGGAGGAAATCTGACCTCGGACGATCTGTTCGGTGACATCCTCTCCGATGTCGAGGACGGGACTGCACCGAAGAAGGTCGTGCCGAAGGACGTGCCCTCCGAAAAAACCGGGCGCGGTCAGGTCGACAATATTCTGGCGGGCCTGGTAGACAATGAACAGGCATCCCGTCCCAGCAAAAAATCTGTGGTCCCCTCCGACACCGATGTTGATGCCATCCTTTCGAAAACGTTGGCGGGCCTGGACATTCAGCCGGTTCGTGGGCCCAAGAAGAGTGCCCCCCCCGCACCGCCGAAGACTCCACAAATTCTGACCCCACCTGAGTCCAAACCCGTAGCGGCGCCGCCGTCTGC
>CBDTUG010000260.1:0-3936 GCA_965363555.1 uncultured Thermoanaerobaculia bacterium | reverse complement strand
GCTCTTCCGATCTCAAGAATCCGATGGCGGCGGTGGTCGCTTCGGAGCCGGTCTTCGAGATTAGGAGTCCCCTCCCGTTGAGGGTTGCGGTAAAGGCTGCGGTGACCCTGGTTTGCACGCCTACAAGCAATCGGGCCACCTCATCCTGTTGTCCCACGGAAAGCAGACGGGCAGTTGCCAGGATCGGTTCAGTCTGGAAGACCGTGACGTTGGAGAACGAATCCTCGATAACCTCTCTGCCGATCAGGGCGCCTGAGGCCGCATCGGTGATCTCCAGGGTCAGAGTCAGCACGTCGCCCCGGCGCTCGAAGGAACCCCCAAGACAGACAGAGACATTGAACCGCTTCCGAATCGACTGGCAGGTTTTCAGGGGGTTGCTCAGGGTCCGTTCAGGCTCAACGACCCACAGCCGTCCACCGGATTGTGGTTCGAGGCGAATGATTCCGCGGGCTATGGTTGCGGCGAGGCCGTCGGCCACCGGCCGGTTTTTTTCGTCGTTACCGACCACGGAGAATGGAACAATTCCGAGGTGGAGCATTTCCGGAAGGGCAGCCGGCGGCACGGCCGATCGCCGCCATTGCCCAACGCCAAGTATTGCTGCGATGACGATGATGGCGCCGACGGCTGCGGCGATCAGGTGTCGGGCCGTCAAGAGGGCCCGACGCTTGACGATCCGGCCACTCCAACTCCGGGTGTCGCCGACTGCTTGCACGGCATAGCCAAGGTCATGGGTGGAGTGGAACCGGTCTTGGGGTCGTTTTTCGAGACACCGAAGCACTATGTCGTCCAGAGCGGGAGACACGCTCGGCCTGAGGTTGACCATCGGTTCCGGTTCCTCGTGCAAGATGGCGGACATCGTATCGGCTTTGGTTTTGCGCAGAAAGGGGTGTTTCCCGGTGACCATTTCGTAGGTCACACAGCCGAGGGAGAAAATGTCGCTGGAGCAATTGATCTCCTGCCCCCGAATTTGTTCCGGCGACATGTAGCGGGGTGTGCCCAGGACTGTGCCGGCGTCGGTCAGGCTCAGGGTGCGGATATCGGAGGCATCGGCACCCAAGGGAGCCCTGAGGTGGGCCAGGCCGAAGTCGAGGATCTTCAGTCGTCCATCATTGTTGAGGAACAGGTTTTCCGGCTTGATATCCCGGTGAACAACGCCTTCGCTGTGGGCGGCCTCGAGGCCTTCGGCTACCTGTCTGGCGATCTTCATTGCCTCTCGAACGGCGATGCGGCCCTGATCCATGTGCTGCCGGAGGTCGACCCCTTCCAGCAGTTCCATGACGGCGAAGGTTACATTGCCTTCGGTGCCGAAGTCGTGGATCTCCATGATGTTGGGATGGGAGAGGCGGGCGACGGCGCGGGCCTCGCGTTTGAAACGCTCTACTCGGGTCGGGTTGGTGACGGCAGCTTCATTGAGGACCTTGATCGCGACATTTCGATCAAGCCGGGTGTCGTGTGCACGATAGACAATTCCCATCCCACCTTCACCGATCTTTTCGGTGATGGCATACCGCCCAAGCGAACGCCCGATAAGCGCTTCCATCGACTTTGTCCTTGTGTTCCTTGGAGCGATTGTATCAGTCTTTACCGCGGAGGAAGAGCCATGGTGTGGCTGACTGAAAACGAAGGCGACGGGTAAATCCATCCTTCATCAGTGAAGTCTTCTTGCGAATTGGGGTCATCAGGAATAGGCTGCCCTTTCTGGCGATTGTCTTTGAGTGAGTGGAAACGGAGGTGCTCGATGTGCAACCAGAACGAGAACGAGGGTTTCGGTCATTCGGATGAGGGAATTCCCCGCGAGCGCGAGGGACAGATCATCGAACGGGTGGCTGGGCACATGGCCGGGGTGATGCGGGAACTCCACATGGATCTGGATGATCCCAACTTTGAGGGCACGCCCGAGCGGGTTGCCAAGATGTACCTGGAGATGTTCCACGGGTTGTTCGAGGGGTCGGAGCCCAAGGTGACGACCTTCCCCAATGACGAGGGCTATGGCCACATGGTGATTGAGCGCGAGATTCCTTTTTATTCTATGTGCGCACACCACTTTGTGCCGTTTTATGGCCATGCCCACATCGCCTATATCCCGAAGGAGAAGATCGTCGGGCTGTCAAAGCTGCCCCGGATTCTTGAATTCTACGCAAAGAGGCCGCAGTTGCAGGAGCGTTTGACCGAGCAGGTTGCAGGTTATCTTTGGACCCAATTGAATCCCCTGGGCGTGATGGTGGTCATCGAGGCGCGTCATCTGTGCGTTGAAATGCGGGGAGTCAAAAAACCCGGCTCCCTGACGACGACTTCGGCCCTGCGCGGCTGTTTCGCAGATCACGACGTGCGCGAGGAGTTCCTGGCCTTGATTCGCCGCCCGGTTGCGTTTTAGGAGCACCGATTCCTTTTGGTTCTGTCTCCGCCGGGTTGGAGAGGCGGTACACTGGGGGCATGGAACTCCAAAACACCGTGCACGAGTCAAAGATCTTTGCCATCTCACGCCCGGCGCCGGCCTTGATGAAATATTACCTTCTGACGTCGTTGGCTCTGGGGCCGTTCTTCTTCTTTATGCTGATCCCGCTGTATTTCAGATATCACACCCTACGTTACAGCTTCGACAGCGAGGGCATCTCGATGCGCTGGGGTATCCTTTTCAGGCGTGAAATCAACCTGACTTATGCCCGCATCCAGGATATTCATCTGAGGTCCAATCTGGTGGAGCGATGGCTGGGTCTCGCCAGACTTGAGGTTCAGACGGCCAGCGGCAGTTCCGGGGCGGAGATGGTCCTCGAGGGACTTCTGGATTTCGAGGTGATTAGGGATTACCTTTATGGCCGAATGCGGGGCGGGCACGGCGCCGGCTCTATGGCGTCGACGGTTTCGAAGCCGGTCACAGGCGGGGGCGGGATTGACGCCGAAACGGCAGGTGTGCTGATTCAGACTCTCAATGATGTGACGGGGGAGATCAAGGCACTCCGGGAAACGCTGGAACGACGAGCCGGAGACCGATTCGATGGTTGATCGATTCAAGGCCTTGGTTCTTCGAATGATGAAGGTTCCGCATGAGCCTGAGCCGCCGGCAGGATCGGACGGGTCGGTCACGATCTTTCGTGCCTCCAAGAGGTTCTTTCAGCTCAATCTTGTTCGGTGGGCCTTCGCCCAAATCTCGACCTTGATCGGCATCATCGTCGCCTTGACCTTCCTTCGGGCCGGCGCCTTCGGTCTGGAAGCCGTGCTCGAACGCATACCCTACGAAGACCTCACGATGATGCTGATCACGGCGGCCGAAGTATTTGGTATTGCATTGTTCGTTATCCAGTTGCCGATTTCGTTCTTTCTCGTGGTCCTGGATTGGGAGATGCGGTGGTACATCGTCACCGATCGCAGCCTGCGCATTCGCGAAGGCGTTGTGCGGGTCAAAGAGATGACCATGACATTCGCCAACGTGCAGGAGGTCTCTATTCGACAGGGGCCGCTCCAGCGCCTGCTTGGCATCTCGGACCTCAGGGTCCGAACCGCCGGCGGTGGGGCGTCATCGGGACCACCGGCCAAGCAACGCCAGCAGGAGGCGCACTCCCTTCATATCGGATACTTTCACGGAGTCGACAATGCCGGGGCTATCCGGGATTTGATTCTCGAAAGGCTGAGACAACAGCGGGACGCCGGACTCGGTGATCCGGACCAGGCTCAATTGCAGACGGTCGAACCTGAATCAGAGCAGGCATCCGCTGGTTTACTCGATGCCGTACGTGGCCTATTGGCCGAAGCGCGTGCCTTACGGCAGAGTGCGCGGTAGCGGTTCCAGGTAACAGGCAGCAGGTTTCAGGAAACACAACGGACTCTGCGATTTGTGACCTGTGACCTACTTTGCCTCGCTTTTTCGAAGCTGCTGAAGAAAAGTTAGCCCGCACTTCTCACCAGTGTCCGGCTGCAAGGCGCGAACCACAACGACCT
>CBDTUG010000259.1:0-3938 GCA_965363555.1 uncultured Thermoanaerobaculia bacterium | reverse complement strand
GCTTTTCTCTTTGTGCCTCTTCGTGCCTCTTTGTGGCTATTTCATGATTTTTGCAGGCGCCTCAGCTCTCAGCTCATAGCTGGACAGCGTTCTTGACGCGGCCGGAAGGGATTTACACCTCATACCCATGGCTCTGCAAGCGCCAACTGAGAGCTGATAGCTGACAGCAACCCCGGCTTGGCTGGGGTTTGCTATACTGCCGGGCGTGATCGAGCAGCTGCCTGACTTGCTTGCCTGGATTGAACCCAGAGCTCTCCTCCTTGCCTTGGTGCTTCCTCCAGTGATCCGAATGGTTGGTCACTGGATTCCCGAAGAACTTTTCATGGTGGCGATGGGCGTTCTGGCCGCCAGGTCCGGCAGTCTGGAACAGGCCGCTGTGTTGTTCGGCGCTGTGACCCTTAGCCATTTTATGACCGATCAGATCACATACCTGGCGGGTTGCTGGTTGAAACCCAGGGTTGCCCGGTTCCCGTGGGTCGCCAAGAAGTTGGAGAGTGTGACGGCTCGGCTCGCCGGATCGCCAGGCGCTCTGTGGGGCCTGGTGCCTGCCAGAGTTCTTCCCCTCGGTCGAGGCGCATGGATGGCCGGGTGCGGCATGGTCGGAATCGGTTGGAAGCGTTTTGCTGCCGTCGATTTCTTCGCGCTTCTGGTACATTTGGCAACCTGGTCCGGTCTGGGGTGGTGGTTGGCTTACGACCTGGGTCGTCTGCAACATTCCGCCGAAGTCGGAAAGATTGTTGGAACCTGGGTGGCCATCGGCCTCGTGGCGGCGGTTGCCATCATGCTGGTGTGGCGTGCTCGGGGGCGTTTGCAGCCGGCTGAGGCGCGGGCCGTTCGCCGATCGGGGAAGTAAGACCTATTCGTCGGACAGATTGAAGAATTCAGCTGTGCGGATCGGTTATCTCCCAACATGCGACGCGGTGTTCGCCCTCCCACAGCTGAACTTCTGGGGTCTTCAGACATTTTGAAGTTGCCATCGGGCACCACGATCTGCAGGCACAACCATTCTGTTCCGGGTCAGCATCAACGACAGTTTCGGGAATCGTGCAACCGATATCGGACCGGGGGACAGCTGCGAGTAGAGCCTGTGTATATGGGTGGACCGGGTTGCTGAGGACCTCATCGGCCGGTCCGCTTTCGACGCAACCGCCTGCGTACAATACGAGCACCGTATCGGCCAGCGAATGTACCGACCGTACGTCGTGGGAAACCAGGACCACAGTCAGGCCGAAGGCAGCCTGGATCTCAGTCAGCAGACCGAGGATCTGAGAGCGAATCGGGCCGTCCAGAGCCGAGACCGGTTCGTCGAGGATCAGTATCTCCGGCTGGGTGATCAGGGCCCGGGCGATGGCAACTCGTTGGCGCTCTCCGCCTGAGAGTGCATCGGGTCTTCGAAATTGAATGGAAGGGTCAAGTCCGACGGCGACCAGTACTTGGTCGACTCTCTTGGACCGTTCCTTCCGAGTGCTGTGGCCCCGGGCAAGAAGAGGCTCCTCGACGATTGACCTCAGTGACAGATGAGGGTTGAGTGACGACCTGGGATCCTGGAAGACCACCTGGAGTTTCATTCGCAAACGGTTCAGATGTGTGGCTTTTCTTTCGTTGAGGTCGGTCCCGTCGATTAGAATCCGGCCGGATTCCGGTTGTTCCAGTCCGAGCAACAACCGGACCAGGGTTGATTTTCCGGCGCCAGACGCGCCGATAATGCCGAGGGTTTGTCCCTTGGCGAGGTCAAAGGACAATGAGTTGAGTGCCGCGACGCGGCCTCCGTTTGGGGCTGGGTAAGAATGAACGATTCGATCAGCCGACAGGAGGGGCGTGTTCATTGACCCTCCTCGAAGACAACGATGGGGCATCGAAGGGTTCTTCCGGATCCCAGGTCTGTCAGTTCAGGCAGGCTCTGTGTGCACTCTGGCGTGCAGAGGGCACATCGGTCAACAAAGGCACAGCCCAACAGTGGGGGTGGGCCGGTCATGGTGTGGGGCTGCAAAGGGTTCGCAGGGTCGGATTTTGTCAGCAGCGATCGCGAATAGGGGTGAAGGGGGGTGGCGAGGAAATCCTGAATCGGCGCCTCTTCGATGATTTTTCCGTCCAGCATGACGATGACTCGATCGACCAGGGAGGACACGACGCCGATGTCGTGAGAGATCAACACGAGGGCAAGACCATCGTCCCGGCACAGACGGTCCAGCAGGGCCAATACACGGGCCTGCGTCAGAACATCCAGTGAAGACGTTGGTTCGTCCGCGACTATCAGATCCGGTTGTGTGGAAAGAGCGATCGCCAACAGGGCGCGTTGCCGTTGACCGCCCGAGAGGTTGTGTGGGTAGCTTTCGAGTATACGAACGGGCTCGAGGTCGACCCTTTTGAGAAGATCGACGGCAATTTCCCGCCAACGTGCTTCTTCAGTGGGCCGATGACGCTGGATCATCTCTTTGAGGTGGGTACCGATCGTCAGAACCGGGTTCAACGCCGACTCGGCCTCCTGGAAGACCATGCCGATCGCGCCGCCCCGCACCCGCTGTTTGTCCGAGAGGCAGTCGGACAACATATCGACTCCCAGGATTTCCGCTGAGCCCCCGACGATCTTGCCACGAGTCGGAACCAGACCAAGCAGGGAGAGGGAGGTCAGGCTTTTTCCACTGCCGGATGCGCCGATCAGACCAATTCGCTCGCCGGAGCGAATCGTCAAGGAGACACTATCAACAGCGTTATTGAGGGTGCCGTTGGCCGAAGGAAAAGCAATGCTGACATCGGCCAACCGAGCGATGATCTCCCGGTGTGTCACCGGTCGCCGACCTTGAAGGCGATAGCTTCCGAAGGGGTCATATCGAGAGCTTTGGCCAGCGGCAGAACGGCCGGAGGCCGATGCCAACTGTGGAGGACCAGGTCAGGGCCGTTCAAGGAGCCGTCGCCGTCGTCGGAGATCAGGACCAGCCAGTGATCGTCCTGCTTAATAATGTCGCCTGGCACCACATCGATCTGCCAGCGCAACGTCGAATTCACGCCTGAGTCCGACACCTCAAGGTGGCCAAGGGATTCGAGTTCCGGGCTGTCACCCCCACACTGGCCCGTAACGGCCATCAAAGCAAAGGTTTCAGACGATGTTGCCATCAGACGGCGACAGGCATCGGTCGGGTCCCAGTCCGTGGGTCCTTCAAAACCGGGTAGCCAAAACAAATGACCCGTCGTCGGATCGACCGGAGAGAATGTCTCAGCGAGGTCCCGGCTGATACGGACCATGGAGGGATCGTCGAATTGATCAATGCCCACCGAAGTTGCCGCGAACAACGGCCTCGAACTCCCATCGTTCGCCACCACCTCGACTCTGGCATAGAGTCTGTAGGTGCCGGCTTCGACGGGGACCAGGCTGTCGCCGAGGTTGATCCCGTCATCGGCATGGGATTCGGGTTCTCCGTTTGCGAGGAAGGCCTGGCCAAGTTCCGGTGCAAGGAAGGGACGGACTGCCAACCTGTCCTGGGCATTTTCCGCGTCCAGTGTGCCCCCGAGAAAGGGGCTCTCCAGCGTGAACCAGAAGGTCCTGGCCGTTCGATCTGCCTCCGGCCAGGACTCGGCTTCGATGTGGTCGACTAGGGCGCCGTCGAGTGCCAATTGATCGACCGGCGCCAGCCACCGACTGCCGCTGCCGGGGTATTCGAGGCGGAGAGCCACCGCCAGAGCCACCTTTTCTTCGGAACCGACAATTCGTACACCCTCCCGGAAAACTGGGTCCCCTTCAGTGGCGGCAACGACCCGGACCTCGACCAGGGTGGGACGACGACTCTCTTGATGCCGCCACCGGAGGAGAGGAATGGCAATCAGGACGACCAGTATGCCGAAGATGATGGCAAGCAACCGCCATTCCGTTCGGGGAGGTTCGGACACCAGGCCGGGGATGATCGGATCGGTCATGGGTTTATTCTAGTGTACTGCGTCTG
>CBDTUG010000258.1:0-3958 GCA_965363555.1 uncultured Thermoanaerobaculia bacterium | reverse complement strand
CTTCACCAAGGTTACGGCAGGCACGCCACCACCACTCAAATCCAAGAGGATCTATTGCAGCCTGAAACCGGTGATAGCAACCGACTCTGCGGACGCCGCTACCGCGCCCACGTAATCAGACGTCACCTCAAACCGATCGAGAAACCACGTTGTATCGAGACGCGGATTCTCTTTCCCTGAACTGGTTCCCACCTTCGTCCGTTCGCCCTCAAAACGTACGGCAAATGAATCGAGGGGCATGGTCAGGCCATCGCCGACCGCCTTGATAAAGGCTTCCTTGCAAACCCAGGTCTCGAAGAAGACCCGCCGGCTCTCCCCTTCGGGATGGAGCCGAATCGTTTCCGCCTCTTCGGGAGAAAAGAAACGGTCACTCAGATCCTCGAATTCCACCTTTCGGGACAATCGCTCAACATCGACCCCGAGGGAACAACGCGAAGTCACTCCGATCAAGACGAGATCGCCGGAATGGCTCAGGTTGAACTCGATGGACTCACTCCCGGCCGGACGATCCGCCAGGAAGGGCTTCCCGTGGTCACCGACGCCAAAGGTTAAAGCTCCGGCTTCAGCCCCGCAACAGGTGGCCAAGATCCTGCGCAGCACCCCATGGGCAAAAACATAGCGATCCCGATCCCCATCCCTCAGAAAACGATCACTCCGATCCACCTCGTCCGGGCTCAAAAGGGACTTCAGATCGGCGAGGCGATCCGCCCAATCGGCAAAATCAGCCATCCAAATATGCACTTCTCCCTCGGCAGGAGCACGGGGGTGCATGGTCGAGATCCATTTCATCTCAACCCAAACTGAGGGCCAATTCTGCGAATGCCAAGAACGAGTCACCGGTCTTCGCCACTCTTGCCAAGTCCTGGGCACATCGCGAAAGTCGTACCACTCCCTCAACTTCTCTTACCCATGGAATCCACAACACCAGAGAAACCGACTGCCGAGGCCTATTCGACAGAGGAACTCCAATCGATGGATTGGAAAGGGGTCCAGGAGATCGACGTGGTCCGACTGCGAGCCACTCCTGCGGTCGATATCGCCCACCTGATCGAACACTACGATACTGACGAACAGCGACACATCCTCCGTTTGATCTCCGAGGAATTGGCCGCGGACGTGGTTTCGGAACTCCGACCAGAGGAATCCGCCGAATTGCTCGGTGAGATGGGCCAAGAGCGAGCGGTCCAGATCGTTGGGTACTTCGATCCTGACGACGCGACCGATATTATCGCCGAGCTCGATGAGGACGACCGCTCCCGTATCCTCAGCGACCTCGAGCCCGAACAGGTTGAGACGGTCACACAACTCCTCTCCTACCCTGAGGACTCGGCCGGCGGTATCATGACGACGGAGTTTGCGTCGGTCTCTCCCGAAATGAACGTTGACGAGGCGATTGCCCTCGTTCGGGCCAAGAGCCAGGAGATCGAGACGATCTATTATGTCTACGTCGTCGACGGAGAGTCTCGTCTGATTGGCATCGCATCCATGCGCAACCTGATCCTTGCCCAGTCCGGCAACCTGATCGCCGATGTGATGGAGACGGAACTGTTCGGCATCGTCACCCCCGAAACCGACCGGGAAGAAGTGGCCCATCTCGTGGCTGAATACAATCTGGTGGCTGTTCCCGTCGTCGACCAAACCGGCCGGATTCTCGGGATCGTAACGCACGATGACGTGCTCGACATTCTGCAGGAAGAGGCAACCGAGGACATACAGAAACTCGTCGGTGCGGGCGGCGACGAAAGCGTGCATTCGAAGGTTCACTACAGCCTCAGGAAGCGTGGACCGTGGCTCCTGGTCAACCTGGGGACGGCATCCCTGGCCTCGGGCGTTGTCTATCTGTTTCGCCACCAGATCGAGCAGCTCTCGCTCCTCGCCGTTTTCATGCCGATCATCGCCAGTCTGGGAGGCAACTCAGGCGCCCAGACCCTCGCCGTCGCGATCCGGAGCCTCGCCATGGGCGACGTGGCCCCCGGAGAAAGATCGCGGATCTGCCTTCGTGAGGCCTCCCTCGGTATTCTCAACGGGATTGGGATCGGTCTGACGGCTGCGGTCGCGGCCTACCTGCTCATTGGGGATATCCGCATCGGAGTGGTTGTTTTCGTCGCCATGGTTCTGAACATGACGCTGGCCGGAACAGCCGGCGCCCTGATTCCCCTGACGCTCGAACGGGTGGGACTCGATCCGGCCCAGAGTTCATCGATTTTCCTGACAACCGTGACCGATGTAGCCGGGTTTTTCATTTTCCTGAGTCTGGGAACAGCCATTTTGATAGGGTAAACGGTTCGCTCACGAGAGCGAAAGGCGGTCCGCCCGCCTGATTTTCCGGCAAAGGTAGCGTTTCCCCTAGTCCATGTTAAGGGATCTATCCGGCCCCCGGAAGGGTGTTAAAGCTTGTCTTGCCCGAGAGCGTGGATTCCCATCAAAGGGCGATGAAGGGATTGGCAAATCACGTTTTCCAGTCTGCGGCGATGTGTGTCTTGCTCTTTCTGGCCACGACCGACGGACTGGCGCTCTCCACCGGAGAAACCGCGGACGCAATAGGGAGCCGCACAACACCGTCCCAAGTCCAGCCACGCTCAGGCGGCCTGGTCCTCAGGCAATCCACCACCGTGCCCGGAAGCGTCGCGACGACGACTGCGGTTCCTCAATCATCCACCATTCTCCAGACCGGTCCGTCGTCACCCGTGGCACCTGTCCCGGAGGTAACCGCCCCCGTTACTGAGGCCGCTCCTACCACGGCCATATCCGCCACTTCGGGCCCGGGCGAATCAATCGGGATCGAAGCGCGGCGCCTGGATGAACGGATGGCCGCCATAGAGCGATTACTGGAACGCAGTCGCGAACAGGACCGCTCGATGATGATGTTGATGATCAAGATCACCCTCATCGTGTCGGGAGTTACCGGCCTGACCGGAATTGGCGCCGTCATTGCGGTTGTCGTGCTGCAGGCACGCTGGATCAATCGCGTTTCTGAAACTGCCCTCGCCCAGACCCATCCACCCGCACCGTCCGCGCTGGGTTGGGGTCCCCAAGGCCTTCCCGAACCCACCCGAACATCTCCTGCGATCCAGGCTTCACGGCAGCAATTCTCGGAGGCGGTTCAGAGTCTTCGATCCCAGATCGAAGCCATGGAGCAAGGCCCGCATCACGAAGCCGCCAATTCGCCCGGCCCAGCCAATCAGGCACGAACCGTGACCTATGGTCCCGAGGAAACTTCTGTAGACCAGAATGAGTTTGAAGTCACCCGGCTACTTGAGAAGGGCACCCAACTGCTCGATATCGGCCGGGCTGACCGCGCCTTGGCCTGCTTCGACCAAGCCCGGGTTCTGGCACCGGGCAAGAGCGAGGTTAATCTCAAACGAGCACGAACCCTCGAGCAGTTGCAGCGCGAAAACGAGGCCCTCGAAGCCTTCGATCAAGTGCTGTTGATTGATCCTACCCTGGTCGCCGCAAACCTGGGCAAAGCCGGGATCCTGAATCGACTCGAGCGTTACAACGAAGCCCTGGAGTGCTATGAGAAAGCTCTCGGGCAGACCAGCATACCGAAACGCCCGATTGTCTGAGCCGTCTTCGTTTCGCAGACTGTCCCGATTCAATTGTTCTCGAAGCCGACCCCGGTGAGTTCCCGTGCGATCTCTTTTCGCGTGCTCTCGATCTGTCTCTGAATCAGCTCACGGTTCTCCGCTTCCTTGTCCGCCAATTTTCGTTCGAGCTCTTCGATTCGCGCTTCGTAGCGGCGGACCTTTTCCCTGGATCCCGGCTCCAGACTGGCGACCCGCCTCTCGAAATCCTTCAACAGATCGGTCGCCGACTTTTCGTGGGCCAGAAATTCTCGATGCTGAGAATAGAGCGCCTGCACGGTCCGGTCTCGAAGGGCCCTGACCAAGACCGCATCTTCATCTTGCCCGGCGGCGCCGAAAGAACCTGTGTCCTCGGACTCGACAATAACGGCGGG
>CBDTUG010000257.1:0-3967 GCA_965363555.1 uncultured Thermoanaerobaculia bacterium | reverse complement strand
CCGATCTGTGGTCGAAGGCGCCGAAGCCGTCGCCGACGAGGTCGAAGAAGTAGTCGAAGGTCACTAGGCATGGGTCGATCGGTTCGAATCGGGAACGGTCAGGGTTTTTGGGGTGACAGTGTTGATGCGCCTCTCAGGCTCTTCGAAGGGGGACCGATTGATTACGTGACGATGGACTACCTCGCCGAGGTGACGATGTCCATCATGCAACGCCAGAAGCTGCGAAATCCCGAACGGGGCTACGCTACAGATTTCGTGCGATTTGTCGATCAGGTGCTTCCCGATCTCAAGAAACGCGGTGTTCGCATTGTGGCTAACGCGGGTGGGGTCAACACCGAGGCGTGTCGAGCGGCCATCTTGGAATCTGCAAAACGCCAGAATGTCAGTGGTTTGCGAGTGGCGACGGTTTCGGGAGACGACATCCTCAATAGATTGGATGAAATCCGTGACTCCGGCGAGCGCCTGGCCCACATGGACACTGGCGAGGGCCTCTTTGACGCGGATCGAAAGATCCTGGCGGCCAACGTCTATATGCCGACCGATGGAATGGTCCGCGCCCTCGATGAGGGCGCGGACATCGTTATCACCGGCCGGTGCACCGATCCGGGCTTGGTCCTGGCGCCTGTTTTGCACGAATTCAAGTGGGCAACCTGGGACGGTATCGCTCTTGGAACCGTCGCAGGGCACATTTTGGAGTGCGGCGCCCAGAGTACCGGCGGCAATTTCACGCGGTGGTGGGAAGTCCCGGACATGGCCGGTATCGGCTATCCCATCGCCGAGGTCAGTGATGACGGAGGACTGGTCATTACCAAGCACGACGGGACGGGCGGCATGGTGACGGTTGATACGGTCGCCGAACAGCTCCTGTACGAGATGGGCAGGCCGGACCACTACATCACACCCGACTGTATTGTCGATTTCACGTCGATCGGAATTTCCCAGGACGGCGTCGATAGGGTCGGTGTGACAGATGTCAAAGGCGCCGCGCCGACCCCGACCCTCAAAGTCTCCATCTCGTACCTTGCGGGATACAAGGCCACCGGACAGTTGGTGGTGTCGGGACCTGATGCCTTGGCCAAAGCCCGGCTGTGCGCTCGAATTGTTTGGGACCGGTTAGCGATGAGTGGCTGTATATTTGAAGACACTCACGAGGAGTTCCTCGGTGTCGGGGTTGTCCACGAGGGCATCGTGCCCCCGGCGGAACATGCTCCGGAAGTGGTGTTAAGGCTGGGCGTCAAGGATTCGGACCGTTCCAAGGTTGATCGTTTCGGCAAGGAGATTGCGCCTCTGGTGACCTCGGGTCCTCCAGGTGTGACCGGTTTTGCCGGGGGACGTCCGAAGGCCCAGGAGATCGTTGCCTATTGGCCAGCGTTGATCGATCGGAACATGGTAATGGCCGACGTCTCCGTCGTAGAGGTGGGATCATGAGGGTTAGACTTTCGCGATTGGCCCACGCCCGGTCTGGAGACAAGGGCGACGGATCCAATATTGGCCTGATTGCTTACACCGACGAGGGCTATGCGCTTCTTCGAGAGCTGATGACCCCCGAAGTCGTCAAGGCGCATTTTTCGTCGATCTGCAAAGGGGCGGTGGACCGGTACGAGGTTCCCAATCTTCGAGCCTTGAACTTCATCTTGCATGACAGCCTCGGCGGAGGTGGCACCGAGTCGGTGATCACCGATGCCCAAGGGAAGACCCACGGACAGGGTTTGTTGTTGATGGAGATTGACGTCCCGGACAAATTCGAACTGGACTAGGAGGGTATAGGGCATTGAATCACCAGCACATTTCGGGTGTCGTGAAGGCCCTTTTTCGTTGCGTTTTCGGCCCGTACGGAGAGCCCAGCGTCTCGAATGCGCCTCAAATGACACTTCACGCCCCTCCGAAATCCATCCGCCGTCAATGCAGTTCACGCCCCTAGGCCGCTCGTGAAACGTCTGATCATCGCTGATCCTCACGTCGGAACCCGCGAAGGAGATGCCCGAGCGATGGTCTGCCTCGTGGAACGCGCAGATCTGGACGGCGTCGGTGAGATCGTCTATCTCGGGGATTGCTTTGTGTATTTGGTGGGGATGTCGAAATTCTGGACCACAAGTATCGAAATGGTGCTCGAGGCCTGGGATGGCTTCAGGGCTCGTGGTGGGACTATCCGGCTGATCGAGGGTAATCGGGATTTTTTCCTCGACGAAGACGATCTGGCCTGCCGCGTCGATCAGAGCGATCAGGCACTTGAGTTTGCGGCTGGTGATATCACCTTTCGACTAGTACACGGTGACAAGGTCAACCAGAGGGATTGGCAGTATCTCTTCTGGTCACGCCTCTCCAAATGTAGTCCGGCCCGGCTGTGGGCCCGGTGGCTGCCCCGGCGCCTCGCTGTGGCAATCGTTCGAAATATGGAAATTCGCCTAGCCAGAACCAATCGGAAATTTCGCTATGAAAAGCCCGTCGAAGCCCTTCGGAATGAGGCTCTGCGGCACTTCAGGAGAGGGGTGGACGTGCAGCTCTTCGGTCACTTTCATTCGTTCTGGTCGTTTTCCGAAGGAGAAAGAACTGCAATGGTCATACAGGCATGGTTGGAGACGCGTCAGTCGTTGATGGTCGATGAAAGCGGCCGGTGGCACTTTGTCGATGAGGGTCTTCGACCGATCGATTTCGCTGAGGTGGAGGTGGCCTGTGACTGAAGGTGGGACCCGGCTATCGGGGCCGCATGGCCTTCTGGCCGGTCGTTTGCCGGTGCCTCCTTCGAAGAGTTTGACGAACCGAGCCCTGATTGCTGCAGCCGTCGCGGGCGGAGGCATGATCGTGGATCCTCTGGACTGCGAGGATACGCGCCTTTTGGCGGCGGCTCTTCAGACCGCAGGTTGGGCGGTGAGATGGACCGGGCAGGTGGTCACCATTGGGAGGATGAGGCCGGTTGAGTCGCTGGTCACGGTCGACCTGGGCAACTCGGGAACCGGCGCCCGGTTGTTGTTGGCTCTCCTGGCCTCGATTCCCGGTCACTTTATCGTTGATGGTAGTCCCAGGCTGCGCCAGAGGCCGATGGAACCGCTGATCCATGCCCTGAGGACCTTGGGCGCCCGGATGGAAGCTTCAAACAACCGGATGTTGCCGGTGTCGGTTGAGGGCCAGAGACTGCGCGGCGGCCGAACGGATATCCGGCCCGGTGTTTCCTCACAGTTTGTCACGGCACTGCTGATGGCGGCGCCGCTTTTCCTTGATGGTCTGGAACTCCGGATAGTGGGTCCGCTGCCTTCCGAGCCCTACCTCGAATTGACACACCGGGTTCTTGGCGACTTTGGGGCTGAAGTGGAACGCTCCTCCGACAACCGGCAGTGGAAAGTCAGCGGGGGAGGCTTGAAGCAGGTCAGGTGGTGTGTCGAGGGCGATTGGTCGGCGGCGGCATTTCCCATTGCGGCCGCCGCAGTGGCCGGTGGCTGGGTTGCAGTACCCGGTCTCGATCGGAGCAGTGCACAGGGAGACCGCATCATTTGCAACATTCTTGCCGATGCCGGGATGATCTTCGAGTGGTTTGGGGATCGTCTGGTAGCCAAGGGACCTATCACCGAGCCGATATTCGCTGACCTCGGGGCCAGTCCGGACGTCTTCCCTGCCCTGGCGGCGGTTGCCGCCTGCCGAGTACCAGGCTCCAAGCTCAAGGGGCTGGGGAATCTCTTGCACAAAGAGAGCAGTCGTTTGCAGGTGATGGCAACGAATTTGAGGACTCTCGGTGCGAGGGTTGTAGTCGACGAAGAGACCTTCGAGGTTGAGAAAACGGTAGATCGAAGGGAGGATCTACTTCGGCCGGTTCAGGCGGCTGATGATCATCGTATCGCGATGGCCATGGCGGTGACCGCGCTGGAGGCCGGCCCGTTGGAGTTGGATTCGCCTTCCAGCGTAGCCAAGTCGTTTCCTGACTTTTGGAGGCTGTGGAATGCCCTCCTGCGTGGGGAGGAATCCCCTGGATGAC
>CBDTUG010000256.1:0-3972 GCA_965363555.1 uncultured Thermoanaerobaculia bacterium | reverse complement strand
GAAGGTTGTTGTGGTTCACGCCTTGCAGCCGGACACTGGTGAGAAGTGCGGGTTAATCTGGTGGAACGGCTGGATTGTGCCGTGACGATCAGGTTCAATCTTCGAACGGCACTGATCATTTCATGTGTCATCGGGGCCGCCCACACACTGGTGTTGGCGTTCCTACTTCTCTACCCTGATCTCAACCTCAATTATCCCTTCATGGGTGGTGATTCCTACGACTGGATCTCCCAGGCTCTCAGATTCGCAGGACATGACGTTCGATACCCGGGTAGACCTCCACTGTTGCCGTTGGTGATGGCCGCCTTGGAGGGCATGTCTCTCCTCCACCTCATACCCTCGCTGCTCCAACTCTTGATTGCCGTTACGACAGTCGTTCTCTTTCGGATCGTTGCCTTTCAATTTTCAACCAAGATCGCTCTCCCGGTTTCGATCGCATTCTTCGTCAACTATGCCTGGAGAAGCCTGGGCCTGGAGATCATGGCCGACGTCCCGGCAGCGTGTTTGCTCCTGCTGTCTCTGGCCGCCTTCTCCAAGGCTCTTGACCGACCGATTTTTTTCGTCTTCGTCGGTGTCTTTGGTGGACTCTCCGCCATCACGCAGCCTCTTTCCCTGCTCCTCCTCGTGCCCATGAGTTGTGCCGTGGTTCTTCACCGGCGAGACGACCTCCGGACCTGGCGCCTCTGGTTCGGCCTGATCCTGTTCGTCGGACCCGCTTTGATATGGCTCCCCATGGAGAGGTTATGGCTCGGGCCACTTGGAGCCGGACCTCTTCACTGGGCGCTCCTGGGCCTACATCCGGACAATATTCCCTTCTATCTCTGGACCGGGCTTGCGTTCGTGGGGCTGCCCGGAATGCTGCTCGGTGCTCAGGGTTTTTTTGCAATGCTTCGCAGGATCGGCAAAGACCCGTGGGCGCTGGTTCTCGTGACTTCGGCCATGCTGTTTTTGGGATTCTTCTCGGTGGCCTACGGATTTGGCGCCAAGCGTTTCCTGGTCTATGCCTTCGTACTTGCACCCTTCTTCTGGGCAGAAGCCTTGAGCCGTTTTCGAAAGGCGACCCCGTTTGTGTTGGTGTGTGTCATGCTGATCGGGTGGTCCTGGGTCCCGTATCCAGGCAAAGGGAGCTCTCCGCTGCGAATCGCGGTATGGCCCGCCCCTGCGACGTATCTGGTGGCCTCCCCGGATCAACAGTCTCGTGGTGATGTTCGCCCGGACCTCACCGACGTCAAACTCGTTCAACCCGGCACCCCTCTTCGGTGGTCCGTATTGGCCCGCGTTTGGTCGGCAAAGAACGACTTCTCACCGGCCAATGCTCTTGAGATCCTCGAAACTGATGGCGCGGCAGTCTTCCTCTCCAGGTCGGATAAAGAAAACTCACGGCGGTACCAGGTGGTGACCCGACTGGGAAATACGCTCCGACGACGGGTGAAGTTTGTTTCTCGGGAGCAGCTCCTGCCTTTCGTAGATTCGTTGCCCCTGCGCTTCGTCGGTCGAAGTCTGGGCCGGCAGGTCTACCGGACTGAACTCCCAGGGGTGCACGGTACCTTTCTGGTCGGTTTTTCCGCTGACGAAATTCCCAAACAGACCGTATCCGCCAGTTCTTCAACCTGGGATAGGGGTTCGATCGAAACAATTCTTCCCACGGCTCAGGGGTTGGTTGCCAGGCTACCGGTTAACGATGACGTCGTCGCAGTTCTCACCACAGAAGGTCGCAACGACCGGCTTCTGACCTATATGGCATTCCTGGTACATACGACCAATTTCTACGTCATCATTTCCGAAAATCCGTCTGAGACATTGATCGACCTTGGCTGCAGCAACCCGGATCTCTTTATGGACACCTCGGAGGTCGTCGTCGATGCCTGTAGCATTCTGGGCTACAAGGCAACCGTGATCCGACTCCCTTGAGACCACTATGCACTCTCCTGAATGCCCTCCACTGTCCAGCCCTTCAGGGCTTCTTCAAAGGCCCTCTCCTCTGTTGTCCAGCGCCTTCGGCCCCACCCCATTTCCCGCCTGACGATCGGTTCGAGGGTTGGAACGATCTCCCGGGCTGTTGCAGGATCCCAAAGACCCAAGCGCACTCTGCGAAGCAGCAGATCATCAAGATGAAGTACACCACCCCAGCGCAGGTGCGCTCGCACCTCGGCGGGACAGAGATCGGGCGCAACATCGAAGGGCCGCAACTCCCTCGGGGTCCGGGCCAACAGCGGAGCATGCCAAGCCAGGCCGCCCAGGCGACGAGCCATGCCGACGGCAACGATCGGTTCGAGGCCGTCCACTGTTCCGAGGCGTGCCCCAAGGTCCTTGGGACAGAGTCCTGCCAACGGCGTTCCTTTGGTGGCACAGGGCGAAACCGAGCGAGTGTGTTCTTCCGGCAGGAGATTGAGGACGGCGTCGACGGCCTCTTCGGCCGTTGAACGCCAGGTCGTCAGTTTGCCTCCCGAGACCGACAAGAGCCCCTGTTCCTCCCAGATATCCTCCTCGCGGCTGGCCTCGGAGGGGTTCTCGGCATAGGTGTCCAGGATCGGCCTCAGGCCGGCGAAGGCCCCCAGCGGATTGAGGGACTCAGCCGGAACAGAAGGAAACGCGGCCCGTACCGCTCTCATGAGGTAATCCACCTCCGGGCGACTGGGACGGGGATCATCCAGATCGCCCGAGTAAAAGATGTCGGTCGTACCCAAGAGCAACCCCTCGGGGTGAGGGATCAGGAAGACCGGCCGACCGTCATCCGGCGCCGGAAAGGTCACGCCCGCTTTCAGGGGGATACTTCGGCGGGGCAGGATCAGGTGGGAGCCCCGAGAGGGGCGGAGCCGGGCGCCTTCAAGGCCCAGGCGAAATCGAACGACATCTGTCCAAACGCCGGCCGCATTGATGACTACCCGGGCTTCGAGGGGCACGACCCGATCGTTCTCCAAATCCCTGACAATCAGACCGGTGATTCGCCCCTCGGTGTTTCTCAAGGCATCGTCGACTTCCATTCGCGAAAGAACGGCGGCGCCATAACTGTGGGCGGTCGCGGCAACGGCCCAGGTCAAGCGGGCATCGTCCGCCATACCGTCGGTATAGGCGAGGGCCCGGTCCAGCTCATCGGTCCGCAGGCCCGGCGCCAAACCAGCAATTTCCTTGCGGCTCAGCTGGCGGTGTTTTTCAGGCCGCCCGGTCAGGCGGTCATACATCCATAAGCCGAGGTCAACCTGCCAACCCGGCGTGCGATCACCCTCATACGCGGGGTAGACACAGTTGATCGAGCGGACGAGATGTGGGTCCAGGGTCAACATGCGGTCCCGCTCCCGGCAGGCCAGGCGCGTAATGCGGAACTGCATCTGCTTGAGGTAACGGAGGCCACCATGGATCAGTTTTGAGGATCGCGACGACGTGCCGGAGGCGATATCGCCGCGTTCCAGCAACACGGTCTTCAGGCCGCGTTGTGCCGAATCGAGGGCGATGCCACACCCGGTGATGCCGCCTCCAATAATGGCAACATCGACCTGGTTTTCGATTGTTTTCAGGGATTGTTCGCGCCATCCTGGGTGAAACATGGGTGTCCCTTCGGGGAGGTGTCAGCAAAACGGGTAGGCACGGGGGCCTACCTCACCGTTGATCCCGTAGGGGCGGATCCTCGTGCCCGCCCGCGGTTGAGTCCGATTGTTTTTCACTCCATTAACCGGTCTGTTGGGTCCAGCAGGACGTGGGCATTGATCAAACCCTCAGGGTCCATTCTCCGGGCGGCATCAGCCAACACATCCAGTCCCAGGGCCCCGGTCTCTTCTTTGAGCCATGGGGCGTGCCAGGCGCCGACGCCGTGGTGATGGGTGATGGTTGCGTTCGAGTGGACCAATGCATCCGAAGCCACCCGTTTGAGTCGTGCCCAGCGTTCGATCGTATGCTCGGGATCGCTTGTATTTCGAAAGAAGAACGTGAAATAGAGGGAAGTCCCGTCGATGTAGGGATGCGAGACGTGGCAGA